>JAGBND010000126.1 GCA_017634575.1 Bacillota bacterium | reverse complement strand
TCTTTTGATTTTCCAGCAGAAACAGATAACTGCAGCCCGGAATGCTTCCGTTCATTTTCTCGCCGGAAGCTGTCTCCATCTCCCAGAGACCGTTTAGGTTCATGCGCATGACAGGTTCTCCTTTGTGATCAGATTGTATTGGCCGAAAAGAGCGTGCTTTCATACAGATTGAATTTGTCACTATTATATCAGGTTGCCGTATGGTCAACAAGTAGAATCAGGAAAGTTGCCTCCTCCCTTCCGACTGAAAATATCATCAGGCAGGGCTTGAATTTCCCGTCCGCCTCAGGCATAATAAAAGGCAGTAAGGATACATACCCATTACAGAAAACAAGTATAGGAGCAACAGGATGAATTATCAAAAGATTTCGGGATTTTCCGATGAAATCTGCCCGGATTTCAGGCAGCAGCTTGAAGCCGTAAAAAGAATGGGCATGAACTATATCTGTATCCGCAGCGCAAATGGCAAAAACATTGCCGATTATACCCCCGAAGAGGCTAAAGAGCAGCTGCTTCCTCTGTTAAAGGAATTTGAAATCGGCGTTTCTTCCCTGGGAAGCCCCATTGGAAAAATCGCTGTCCGGGACGAGGAGGCCTTCGCCCATCAGCTGATGCAGCTGGAGAACCTTTGCAAAATCTGCGGCATCCTGGACTGCCGCTATATCCGGATTTTCAGTTTTTATATGCCGGAGGATGAAGATCCTGCTGCGTTTAAAGATACGGTGATTGCTAAAATGCGCCGGTTTGTGGACCTGGCGGATCAATATGACGTCGTTTTGCTTCACGAAAATGAAAAAGGCATCTATGGCGATATCGGAAGCCGCTGCCAGCAGATTTTCGAGGCTATCACTTCTCCCAGACTTCTGGCTGCCTTTGACTTTGCCAATTTCGTTCAGTGCGGGGAGGATCCTGCCATCTGCTGGGATCTGCTGAAGGATAAGGTGGCCTATATCCATATCAAGGACGCCGTTTATACCAACAAGGAAAATGTGCTCTGCGGCACCGGCGATGGAAAAATTCTTCCTATATTAAGGGATGCTTTTGAAAACAAAGGCTACGATGGATTCCTGACCCTGGAGCCCCATCTGGTCATCTTCACCACCCTCTCTTCTCTGGAAAAAGCGAATCCGCATGACGTCATTCTGAAAAACAAATATGCTTCCGGTGAAGAAGGGTATGAAGCCCAGTACCGGGCCTTGCTCTCTGTACTGGATCAGATCGGATAAACAATTGCAGGAGGCATTATCTATGTTTAAAACAGCCGTCATTGGGTGCGGCGTGATTTCCCATGTCCATATACCGGTGCTGATGGAAATGGAAAATGTCCATCTGTGCGCCGTGTGCGACGTGGATCCCTCGAAAAAGCCGGAGCTTCCAGAGGACGTCCATTTTTACACAGACTATGAAGCGCTTTATGAAGCTGAAAAACCCGATGTGGTGCACATTCTTCTTCCCCATTATCTGCATTATCCCGTAAGCCGTTATTTTGCAGAAAGAGGCGTTCATGTATTCTGTGAAAAGCCTGCAGCGCTGAATGGGGATCAGCTGGAGGAGTTCATTCAGCTGGAAGAAGATCATCCCGAGCTGAAAATCGGCATCTGCTTCCAGAACCGGTTTAACGATACCACCATTCAGCTGAAAAAGCTGCTGGACAGCGGAAAGTTTGGGCGTATTCAGAATCTGTTTGCCTTGAATCCCTGGGCAAGGGATCAGGCCTATTACGATGCAGGACCCTGGAGAGGTGACTTTCAGCTTTCCGGCGGCGGCTGTATGATCAATCAGGCCATTCACCTGATCGACCTGATGGGGCTGCTTTGCGGCCCGGTTAAAAGCCTGAAGGGAACCGCCCTGAATTTGATGGAGCTTTCTACCGATGTGGAGGATACGGCCGTCTGCCGCATGGAATTCGAAAACGGCGCCAGAGGCATCTTCTTTGCCACCAACGCCAACGGCTACAATAACGGTCCCATTCTGGAGGTGAAAACCGACCAGGCTGTGTTTGTCATCGACAGCAGAAGGCTGTACAGGCAATATGAAAAGGGAAACCGTGAGCTGATCTGTTCCGATGAAGCGCTGGCGGGCGAAAAGTTTTACTACGGGTCCTCTCATGGCAGACTGATTGGCAAATTCTATCGCGCCATTGAAGAGAACACCGATGATTATGTTCATGTCCGGGATGCCCAGCTTTCCAACCGGGTAATCGATGCGGTCTTCCTTTCCGGAAAAACAGGCGAAACCGTGAGCCTGCAGGCATAAATCAGGATCTGACCGGATCAGGTTCATTGAAAAAACGGCGCTGCGGACGGTGCTGTTTTTATCAGGATATTTTTCACTCAAGGAGAAAAGTCTCATGCGTACAGTTCAGGAACTGAATCAAAACTGGCTTTTTAGCAAAACGGCCAAAAACGCGCCTGCCATGCTTCCGGCAGCAGGAGAGGATTGGGAAAAGGTTACGCTTCCCCATACCTGGAATGCGGTGGACGGCATGATCGGAACCCCCTATGACCGGGGCGCCTATTGGTATGTCACCAGCTTCGAAGCGCCATCCCAGCCCCAGGACGAGGGCCGCACCTATCTGGAGGTCGGTGCCTGCGGTCTCAGAGGCGAGGTGTGGCTGAACGGAGAAAAGGTTGCGGAGCATGTGGGCGGCTACAGTGCTTTTCGGGCTGATTTTACCGGCCGCATGAAAAAAGGAACCAACATCCTGGCTATCCTGGCGGACAATACCTATGACGAGAAGGTCTATCCGCAGCGGGCAGACTTCACTTTCTACGGCGGACTCTACCGCTACGTCAGGCTGATTAATGCGGCGAAGAGCGGCTTCAGCCTGGATGAATTCGGATCCAAAGGTATTTATATTGACACCGATCCTCAGGAAAACGGCGCAAAAATCACCCTGCGCGCAGCCCTTCAGGGCCAGCTGAAGGACCTGCGGATCAGCGCCGAGATTTTTGATGCGGAAGGAAAGCTTCAGTGTGAAGCCTGGAGCTTTGCGGAGGAAAAAACAACGCTGGAAGCTTTTATTCCGGATGCCAGAGCATGGAACGGCGTGGATGATCCTTATCTTTACAAAGCCCGCCTGCGGGTCGTATCCTTTAATGAAGTGGTGGATGAGGTCGAAACAACCTTCGGCGTGCGAACCTTCCAGGTGGATACGGAGAAGGGCTTCATCCTGAACGGACAGGAAAAACCCATCCGCGGCGTCTGCCGTCATCAGGACAGGCTGTATCTGGGATCTGCCCTGTCGAAGGCGCAGGCCGAGGAGGATATGCAGATTATTGCGGAAATGGGCGCTAACGGGGTGAGGCTGGCGCATTACCAGCAGGCGCAGGAGGTATATGATGCCTGCGACAGGCTTGGACTGGTGGTCTGGGCGGAAATTCCGTACTTTGCCGAGAGCTGGGATGAAGATGCCCATGCCTCCGGCGTAAACGAAATCAAAGAGCTGGTAGCCCAGAACTATAATCATCCATCCATCTGCTTCTGGGGCCTCTCCAACGAAATTCTGATGACCAATCCGGACCAGCCCAAGATGATCCCCTGCCACGAGGATCTACAGGCGGCGGTTAAGAGCCTGGACAGCCGCAGACTTACGGTAATTGCGCATGAATATAATGCAGATTGGAAGCATCCGCTGCACGAGGTTTCCGACGCCCAGGGCTGGAACCACTACTTTGGATGGTACCGCGGCACCATGGATGACCTTGGAAAATGGGTGGATGAATATCATGCAGCCTATCCTGACCGCCGATTTGCCATCAGCGAATATGGCTGCGACTGCGTCATTCCCTATCATTCCGACGATCCCGTGAAGATGGATTATACAGAAGAGTATCAGGTGCTGATCCATGAAAATGCCCTGGAAACCTATGCATCCCGTCCCTGGATCTGGGGCAGCTTTGTCTGGAATATGTTCGATTTTGCCAGCTATTTCCGCAGAGAAGGCGGCACCGCAGGACGAAACAACAAGGGCCTGGTCACCATGGACCGCAAGATCAAAAAGGATGCCTACTATGTCTACAAGGCCTGGTTCAGCAAAGAAGGCTTTGTTCATATCGACGGCCGCCGCTACTTTGAGAGGCCGGGCGAAACCACCACCATCCGGATTCATTCCAACCAGCCCTCGGTCAGTCTTTATGCAGATGGGGCGCTGGTGGGTGAACAGCAGGGAGCGCATACCTTCATTTTTGAAAATGTGCCGCTTAAGAAGACCGGAACGGTGCTGATGGCCAAGGCGGGCGAATGGACGGACACGATCGTGCTGCGCCAGGCTGAAAAATCCGAAACCGATCCCTTCATGTTCCCGGGCTTTAAACAGGCCATGGATGCCAAAAACTGGTTTGAAGGCGTGGACGATATCGCGGGAGAGCTGGAAAGCGTAGAGGGTTACTATTCCATCAACGATCCCATGAGTGAGATCCTTCACTCAGAAGAGGCCAAGGATGTGATCCGCAACGCCATTACAGCCGTGGCGGAGCGGCTGGTGCCGGATGTGCTGATCTTTGAAGGCGATACCTCTTTGCCGCTCTCGGAGTTTCTTTCCACAGGCTTCAGGGAAAGCCTGATCAGGAAAAACAAGGTGCAGGCCCTTCGCAGAATGCATGCGGCTCTTTCCAAGATCAAGAAAGCATAAGACTGAAGTGATGTAAAAAATCGGTCGCCATCCGCTTCTCTGCCTGCATACTCTGCCGCAATTCTGTCTAGGACAGAATCCTTAGGATTTTGCGGAAGCCGTCTGCAGGCAGAGAAGCGGATGGCTCTGAGGCTTCACCAAATGATGATACATAAGGAAGACAGAAATAATTCTTGACTTTTGTGCTTTAAAGGATTAGAATCAAGAAGCTTTGAAAAATTGTTCAGGAAAGGAGTCCATTATGAAGAATCTCAGCCTTGCTAACGTTCTGAAAAACCAGGACTCCGTCTCTGCATCTGTTTTCGGTTTTACTTTCGGTTTTGCACGCTTTACCGCGGGCTTTGGTTTTTATGTGCCCGTCAGCGAGCAATCCCGGAAATAAGCAGAGAGTTTAGATACCAGATATCAAAAGCGGTTCTGCCTTACCGGGCGGAACCGCTTTTTCATGCCCCTGCATTTTTTGCAGGTGCATGAATGCAGATGCGTTTTTGCAGGGGGCATGTTTTAGGCGCATATTTTTATCCATGCGCCGGAAATGGAGAGATCATGGATCAGTTGCAGCAAGCCAGAGAAATCATCAATGAAGTGGATCAGCAGATGGCAGCCCTGTTTGTCAGACGCATGGAAGCCTGCCGGATGATAGCCGGGTACAAGAAAGAGCGGGCACTGCCCATCTACGACGCGGCCAGAGAGCAGGTGGTGATTGAGAAAAACAGCGCCTATGTGGAGGATGAGCAGATCCGGGACTACTATGTCCGTTTTCTTCATGGCCTGATGGATCTGACGAAGCAGTACCAGTTCAGATTGATTGAAGGCATGAAGGTGGCCTATGCCGGGGTGAAAGGCGCTTTTGCAAACATAGCCGCCACCAGGATTTTTCCGGGAGGCATCTGCATGGGCTACGAAGGTTTTCAGGCTGCCTATGACGCTGTGGTAAAGGAAGAGTGCGACTGTGTGGTGCTTCCCATCGAAAACAGCTTTGTCGGAGAGGTGGGGCAGGTTATGGATCTGATGTTTCACGGGCAGCTTCATATCAACGGCATCTACACCCTGCCGGTCTCCCAGAACCTTTTAGGCGTTCCCGGTTCCGACCGTTCCCGGATCCGCAAGGTACTTTCCCATCCCCAGGCCCTCAGCCAGTGTGAGGAATATATTCACCGTTATGGCTGGGATGCCATCCCCGAGAGCAATACGGCGATTGCGGCTCAGAAGGTAGCCAGGCTGGGCGATCCCACCATAGCCGCTATTGCCAGCGCAGCAACCGCAGATCTGTACGGACTGGAAATCCTGGAGCATGATATTAATGTTTCCAGCACCAACACTACCAAGTTTGCCGTTTTTTCCAGAGTGGAAAACAAAACCCGGAATCTCAGGGACAACAAGTTTATCCTGATGTTTACCGTAAACGATGAAGCAGGCGCCCTGGCAAGAGCGATCCAGGTCATTGCCTCCCATGGTTTTAATATGAAGGCTCTCAGGAGCCGGCCGGTGAAGGAAGTGGATTGGCAGTACTACTTCTATGTGGAAGTGGAGGGCGACGAGGACTCCCGTGAGGGACAGAAAATGCTGGAGGAACTGGCCGGTGTCTGCGATACGCTGAAAGTCGCCGGACACTATACGGCACAAATCTGCCTGAATTGAGGACAGAAAATTGAGTTTAACGGTTCATTTAGGAAAAGATTCTTACGACATTATACTGGAACGCGGCTGCCTGGAGCAGGCGGGCGCGCTGCTGGACTTAAACCGGAAGGTGCTGGTGGTCACCGATGACGGCGTGCCCTCTTCCTACGCGGCTAAGGGCGCGGAGCAGGCAAAGGAAGGCTTTATCTTAACGATTCCCCAGGGAGAAAAGAGCAAATCCTTCGACACCCTGCAGAAGATTCTCTCCCGGATGCTGGAGCTTGGCTTTACCCGGGGAGATTGCTGCCTGGCAGTGGGGGGCGGCGTCGTGGGCGATCTGACCGGTTTTGCGGCAGCGATCTATATGCGGGGCATTGACTTTTACAATATTCCCACCACGGTGCTTTCCCAGGTGGATTCTTCCATCGGCGGCAAAACGGCCATCGACTTTGGCGGCCTGAAAAACATCGTCGGCGCCTTTCACCAGCCTAAAAAAGTACTGATCGACCCGCAGGTGCTCTCCACCTTGCCGCCCAGACAGATTGCTAATGGCCTCGCAGAGGCGCTGAAGGAATCACTGACCTCGGACGCTGCCCTTTTTGCCCTGTTCGAAGAAGAGAATCCCCTGGAGCATCTGGATGAGATTATCGAAGGATCCCTGAAGATCAAGGCAGCGGTGGTGGAGCAGGACGAGAAAGAACAAGGCTTGAGAAAAATCCTGAATTTTGGCCATACCATCGGCCATGGCATCGAGAGCTTCGAAGGTCTTCACGGCCTTTATCACGGAGAGTGCGTGGCGCTGGGTATGATCCCCATGTGCGCACCTTCTGTCAGAGCGCGGCTGATTCCGGTGCTGAAAAAGCTGAATCTTCCTGTGAATATCGCCCTGGAAGAAGAGAAAATCGTGGAAGCCATGGCCCACGACAAAAAGGCCATGGAGGGCGGCGTTACCTGTGTGCTGGTGGATGAAATCGGCGCCTGCCGTCTGGAGAAGCTTTCGCTGGATCAGTTAAGAGAGAGGCTAAGCGTTTTGAGTCTGCCTGACAAACCCGCAGCATATATCGATCAAAAGCCGGAAGAGGTGAAGCAGTCATGAAAAACAGTTTCGGAAATCACATTTGCGTGACCCTCTTTGGAGAGAGTCATGGACCTTCCATTGGTGCTGTGCTGGATGGCCTGCCGCCCGGAATGGAGATAGACAGGGCTTTTATCGCATCCCAACTGGCCCTTAGAAGACCAGAAGGAAAAACCGGGACGGCCAGAAGAGAAGAAGATCATTTTTCCATCCTGAGCGGCGTCTTTGAAGGATATACCACCGGAACACCCCTTGCCATCGTCATTCCCAATGAAAATGTCAGGAGCAAGGACTATTCCGATACCCGGTATCTGGCAAGGCCAGGCCATGCCGATTATACGGCCTATGCCAAATATCATGGCTTTGAGGATTATCGGGGCGGAGGCCATTTCTCCGGAAGAATTACAGCCGCCCTGACAGCGGCCGGCGCGGTGGTGATTCCCGCCCTGAAGAAAAAAGGTATTTTCCTGGGAAGCCATATTCTCCGATGCGCCGGGATTTCGGATCGTCCCTTTGATGCTTATCTGCAGGATGTGGAAAAGCTGAATCACACCTCTTTTGCGGTTTTGGATTCGGATGCCGCATCCGCCATGAAAGATGCGATTGTAAAGGCTGCTGAGGAGGGGGACAGCGTTGGCGGAATCCTGGAAACCGCCGTGCTGGGCATTCCTGCGGGACTGGGCGAGCCTTGGTTCGACAGCATGGAAAGCCTCTTGTCCCACGCCCTTTTCAGCATTCCGGCCGTCAAAGGCGTTGCGTTTGGAGACGCTTTTTCCATGGCGGATGCCAGAGGAAGCGAATTTAATGATCCCTTCCGGATGAACAAGGATCAGGTTGTGACCGCCTCCAACCATAACGGCGGCATCAACGGCGGCATTACCAATGGCATGCCGGTTCTTTTCCGGTGCATGGTCAAGCCTACGCCTTCTATATTCAAAGAGCAGCAAACGGTAAACTTCCGGGATAAGGAAAATGCAGTGCTTTCTCTTTCCGGCAGGCATGATCCGGCCATTATTCACCGGGCCAGAGTGGTGGTGGATTCCATGACGGCCTTAGTGCTGGCGGATATCCTTACGGGCCGTTTTGGAACAGACTATCTGGGAGGAAAGGCATGATTTGCGGACTGATTGCAGAGCGCCTGGGCCATAGCTTTTCCGGCCCGATTCACGAGGCCATCGGGGACTACCCTTATGAGCTGCGGGAATTAAAACCGGAAGAGGTGGGGCCGTTTTTACAGGCGAGAGATTTTAAGGGAATTAATGTGACGATCCCCTACAAGCAGACCGTGATGCCCTATCTGGATGAAATCAGTCCGGAAGCCCTGTCCATCGGCGCCGTCAACACCATCGTCAACCGTGATGGAAGGCTCTATGGCTACAACACCGATTTCGGCGGCATGAAAGCGCTGCTGAAGCGCATGGGCCTGGAGCTTTTCGGGAAAAAGGTGCTGATTCTGGGAACCGGCGGCACCAGCAAAACCGCAATGGCGGTCTGTAAGAGCCTAAAGGCGGGTGAAGCGCTGAAGGTAAGCCGCACTGGCCGGGACGGTGCCATCACCTACGAAGAAGCCCTGCATAATCACAGGGATGCAAAGATTCTGATCAACACCACCCCCTGCGGCATGTTCCCGGAGGCGGAAGAAATGCCCCTGGACATCAGCGGTTTTGATCAGCTGGAAGGCGTGGTGGACGCCATTTACAATCCCCTTTCCACAGAGCTGGTGCTCTCGGCCAGAGACCGGGGCATCAAGGCTGAGGGGGGACTTTACATGCTGGTTGCCCAGGCGGTGCTGGCTGCCCGGTATTTTACCGGCAAGGACTATCCGGACAGTCTGATCCTGGACATATACCGGAAACTGTTCAAGGATAAGCTGAATCTGGTGCTGATCGGCATGCCCTCCAGCGGAAAAACCACTCTGGGACAGGCTTTGGAGAAACGGCTGAACAAACCCTGCCTGGGTTTGGACGAACAGATCGTCTTAATGGACGGGCGCAGCATTTCCCGGATTTTCGCCGAAAACGGCGAGGACTTTTTCCGGGATCTGGAATGCCGGGCAACAGCCGAGGCAGCAGCTTTGCACAGCCGGATTATTGCCACCGGAGGCGGGGGCATTCTGCGGCCGGAGAATGTGCGGCGGCTGAGACGCAACGGCGTGCTGGTTTATCTGGACCGCCCCCTCAAGGACCTGCTGCCCGCGGATGACAGGCCTCTGGCGGATTCCGCTGACAAGATCCGAAAGCTTTACGATGTCCGCAGGCCTTTATATCAGGCAGCCGCGGATATTACGATTACCGAATGGTCTTCCATCGATAAGACCTTAGAACAGATTCTGCAGGAATGGGGTAAGATAGTGTGAAATTATTTGTGATTAACGGACCGAATCTGAATATGCTGGGAATCCGGGAGCCGGGGCTCTATGGCCGGGAGGATTACCGGGCCCTGTGCGACAAGGTGAGAGCCCATGCGAAAGAGATGGGAATCGAAGTGGAACTCTACCAGTCCAACCACGAAGGGGATCTGGTGGATTATATCCAGGCCGCCTATCAGAACGCGGATGGCATCGTCATCAATCCCGGCGCCTATACCCATACCAGTGTGGCGCTTTTAGATGCGGTGAAGGCAGTCCAGGTTCCCACCGTGGAGGTTCATATCTCCAAGGTGGAGGAGCGGGAGGAATTCCGCCAGATCAGCTATATCCGGCTGGCCTGCGTGAAAACCATCACCGGTCATGGTCTGGATGGCTATCTGGAGGCCATGGACTATCTGGCGGAGCTGAAAAAGTCATGAAGGTGAAAATTTCTCCCTCCAGGGCAAGAGGGCAGACCGCAGCGCCGCCGTCCAAAAGCATGGCCCACCGGCTGCTGATTGCCGCGGGTCTTTCCCGGGGCGAAAGCCGGATCAGGAACATTGCCTATTCCGAGGACGTGCTGGCCACCATCTCCTGTCTGAGAGCCTTGGGGGCCCGGATCTGGCAGGAGGGGGATATGGTTCTGGTCCGGGGCATGGATCCCACAAAAGCCGGGAAGGCCATTCTTCCCTGCCGGGAATGCGGCAGCACCCTGCGGTTTTTCCTGCCGATTGCGCTGCTCTCAGAGAAGCCCAAAACGCTCACGGGAAGCGAAAAGCTGCTGTCAAGACCCCTCGGCGTTTACGAAGCTCTGATGCAGGAGCGAGGCCTGCCCTATCAGAAGGACAAAACCTCTGTCACGGTGCAGGGACCGCTTAGGCCAGGCATCTTTGAAGTGGCCGGGAATATCAGCAGTCAGTTTATCAGCGGGCTGCTCTTCGCACTTCCGCTGTTGGCTGAAGACAGCGAGATTCGGATATTGCCGCCAGTGGAGAGCCGGCCGTATATCGATCTGACCCTGTCAGCCCTGAAGGATTTTGGAATCCGGACCGTTTTTGAAGATAACCGGATCCTGATCCCGGGCGGGCAAACCTATCAGCCGAGAGACATGAAGGTGGAAGGCGATTACTCCAATGCGGCCTTCCTGGAAGCCCTGAACCTGGTGGGGGGCGAGGTTGCCGTTACCGGGCTGAGGAAGGACTCTCTGCAGGGAGACCGGATTTATCATCAGCATTTTGCGGCGCTGGAAAAGGGATTTGCAGCCATCGATCTGGGCGACTGCCCCGATCTGGGACCGGTGCTGATGGCAGCGGCCGCAGCCCTTCACGGAGCCCATTTTACAGGTACCAGACGCCTGGCCATGAAGGAATCCGACCGGGGGGAGGCCATGGCCCTGGAGCTTGCAAAATTCGGCATTCAGGTGCAGCGGACAGAGGATACCATTACCATCCGACCCGGAAATATCCAGATGCCGAAGGAATCCCTGGATAGTCATAACGATCACCGGATCGCCATGGCGCTCTGTGTTTTGTGTACAAAGACCGGCGGCCTGATCGACGGCGCCGAGGCAGTAAAGAAGAGCTTTCCGGATTTTTACAAGGTGCTTTCATCCCTTGGAATTGAGGTGGAATATGTGGTGGATTAACGAATCGGAAATTATGATTGTCGGCCTGGGACTGATGGGCGGCAGCTATGCGAAGGGACTAAAAAGGCTGGGCTTTCACGTCAGTGCCATCGATCAAAGAGAAGAGAGCATCCGTTATGCGCTGGAAAAAGGGATTATCGATGAAGGCTTCACCGGTCCCGATCCCGAAGCCCTTGCCCGGGCGGATGCGGTGATTTTTGCCCTGTATCCGGGAGAGTTTCTTGATTGGATCCGGGACTATCAGCATCTGTTAAAGAGCGGCGCCATGCTGACGGACGTGACCGGCGTCAAATCCTGCATCGTTTATGAGGTGCAAAAAATGCTGCGAAAGGACGTGGAATTTATCGCTGCCCATCCCATGGCCGGCCGGGAGGTATACGGCGTGGAAAACAGCACCGAGACCATGTTCCGGGACGCCAACTATATCGTGGTGCCCACCGTGGCCAACACGGAAGAGGCCATCGAATGGTGCAAAAGCCTTGGCAAAATCCTGGGCTTCGGCCACATCAGCACGCTCTCACCCGAAGAGCACGACGAGATGATCGGATTCGTCTCCCAGCTGACCCACTGCATCGCCGTGGCGCTGATGACCTGCTCGGACAATGCGCACCTGGTGGATTATACAGGGGATTCCTTCCGGGATCTGACCCGCATCGCCCGGATCAACGAGATCATATGGTCCGAGCTGTTTTTAAGGAACAAAGGCCCGCTTCTCCATCAGATGGACGTGTTCATATCAGAGATGGAAACCCTGCGGAAGATGCTGCAGGAGGAAGATAGGGAAGGTTTGAAAGAAAAAATGCGCCTCTCCACGAAACGAAGAGCGCTGTTTGACAGGAAAGGATAAGTGCGAATCATGAGTATGGAATTTGAAAAAAGACTGGCTGTTCCCATGGAAGTGAAGGAGATGTATCCCGTCTCCCTGAAGCTGGAGGAGCTGGTGCAGAAGCGAAATGTGGAGATGCAGCAGATCTTAAGCGGAGGGGATGACCGGCTGATGCTGATTATCGGACCCTGCAGCGCCGACAGCGAAGAGCCGGTGATCGACTATATCACCCGGCTTCGCAAGGTTCAGGATCAGGTCGCTGATAAAATCTATATGGTCCCCCGCATCTATACCAACAAGCCCAGAACCACCGGAAGCGGCTACAAGGGCATGCTGCATCAGCCGGACCCCACGGAGAGGCCCAACCTTTTTAAAGGCATTGTCGCCATCCGGGAGCTGCATTTAAGAGCCCTGGCCGAAACCGGCTTTTCCTGCGCGGATGAAATGCTTTATCCGGAAAATGCGCAATACCTGGACGATCTGCTGGGATATGTAGCCGTCGGCGCCCGCTCCGTGGAGAATCAGCAGCACCGGCTCACCGCCAGCGGCATGAACTGCCCGGTGGGCATGAAAAACCCCACCAGCGGCGACATCGATGTGATGATGAACTCCATTACGGCAGCCCAGCACGGCCATACCTTCATTTACCGCGGCTGGCAGGTCCATTCTCAGGGAAATCCCTATACCCACGCCATTCTGCGGGGCTATGTGAACCATCACGGCCAGTCCCAGCCCAACTATCACTATGAAAACCTGACCCGTCTGGCGGATGCCTATGCGAAGCTGGAGCTGGCCAATCCGGCAGTCATCGTGGACTGCAACCACTCCAATTCCGGAAAACAGTATATGGAACAGATCCGCATTGCCAAGGAGGTTCTATCCAGCCGCCGCTACAATCCGGATATCCACAAGCTGGTGAAGGGCCTGATGATCGAAAGCTATATCGAAGACGGCTCCCAGAAAATCGGAGAAGGGGTTTACGGAAAGTCCATTACCGATCCCTGCCTTGGATGGGAAAAGACAGAGCGCCTGATTTACGATCTGGCAGAAATGCTTTGATCTTTTGATCAACCTGGTGTATAATTCACATTAAAAATTCGGTTGAAGCCACGCCCCTTTATGGGGCGGTTTTACGCCCTTAACCCTGCTCTTCGATGTAACGTTCGATGATTTCCTGTGACACTTGTCCTATGGATGCAGCAAAGTATCCGTCAGACCATAGTATTCGTTTCTT
>JAGBND010000125.1 GCA_017634575.1 Bacillota bacterium | reverse complement strand
GCTTTTTGCCTTTGAAATAGCGTTCCAGATTGCGGCAGAATATTTCCACGTTGATATCGGAGGTGTAGCTGAGGGTCATATTGCCGGAAACATGCGGGGTTAAGATGACGTTCTTGGCATCGTACAGGGGATCATCTTTGGGCAGCGGCTCGGGGGTCATAACGTCCAGCGCAGCGCCGGCGATTTTGCCCTCGTTCAGCGCTTCGATCAGGGCTTCCTGGTCGATGGCGGAGCCACGTCCCACGTTGATGATAAAGGTTCTGGGGCTCATGGCCGCTAAAACCTGGCGGGAGAGAAGGCCCTTGGTTTCCTTGGTGGCAGGCACGCACAGGGCAACCACATCCACGTCCCGGACCGCTTCTTCCAGATGCTCAAAGGTAGTGATGGAATCAAAGGCCGGATCGGCTGCCTTTAATTTGCGCCGGACTCCGATCACCTTGGACGCGCCCATGGCCTTTACCCGGCGGGCCAGGTTGGAGCCGATGTCGCCGACACCCACAATCACAATCCGGCTGCCATAGATCGAACGGATATCGCCCACATTCTGCCAGATGCGCTCATCCTGCAGGCGGACATACTCCATCTGCCGGCGCATCAGCATCAGCATCATCATGACCATGTATTCGGAAATGGTGATGCCATAGGACCCGTTGGAGTGGGTCAGAACCACTTCGCTAGGATGGGCATATAGTTCATCATCCAAAAACATGTCCACGCCTGCCGAAGCAGCATGAAGCCAGCGAAGCGACTCAGCCTTTTTCAGTAAAGGCGCGGGAATATAACCGTAGAGCACCTCACATGCGGCGATCCCTGCTTCGGTTTCTTCTTTGCTGTGAAAGTAGCGGATTTCATAGGGCTCTTTGCCCTGAGATGCCAGGTAAGCGTTGCCGCGGGCAACGGCATCTTCAATTTGCGCCGTGCGATGGGCCAGGTAATCTGCCCAGATTCCGATAATAGGCATGGGTTTTCCTTTCTGAGGTAGTCTCTTGACGGCTGCATAGCCGTTTTGCCTTTTAACTTGAGAAAACTTGAGTTGCAGGTGACGAAGCGTTATTGTTCTTACAACCTGTAAAACTCAGATTGCAGGTGACAAAGCATTACTTTTCTTTTACCCTGTGGAAAAGAATCAATTGGGAACAAAAATCCTGCTGACCTTTAAAAATCATCGGGACGCCGACCTGCATGAGGGCTGCGCCGGTGAAGGTACGGCCTTTGAAGCAGGCGGGCAAAGACGGATCCGTCTCGTCGGCCTGATAAAGGGCATTGGGATCAAGGTCCGTGAGCCTGACCCGGTGGATGAAAGGGTTGGGCTCGGAAAGCACCCGGTAGATGCAAAGCAGCAGGTCCTGCTGATCCGCGAACTGCCAGGCGACATAATTGGCGGCGCGGTAGTTGGGCGCATCGAAGGGGGAGAGGAGCCGGCTGAAGGTGCCCTGAGAAGTCAGATGGCGGAGCTTTTTGACCTTTGCAACATAATCTCTGGCAGCGGCCAGATCTTCCCTGGAGAGCTTGTCCAGATCCAGCTCGAAGCCGAAGTTGCCGCCGATGGCCACATCCGCCCGCATCGAGATATCCGTTTTCCGGCCAACCTGGTGATTGGGGGAGGCGCTGACATGGGCGCCCATGGCGGATGCAGGGTAGACCAAGGAAGTGCCGTACTGGATTTTCAGACGCTCCACAGCGTCGGTATCGTCCGAGGTCCAGGTTTGCGGCATGTAGTAAAGCATGCCGGCGTCAAACCGTCCGCCGCCGCCGGAGCAGCTTTCAAACAGCACATCCGGGAAGGCCGAGGTGACCTCGTCCAGAACCCGGTAGAGCCCCAGCATATAGCGGTGCTGGGTTTCCATCTGCCGCTCAGGCGTTTGAAGCGCGGAGAAGCTTTCCGTCATATTCCGGTTCATATCCCATTTAATATAGGCGATGTTGGCGGAGTTCAGGATGTGCTTCATAGTGTGGATAATAAAGTCCTGAACATCCTCGCGGGACAAATCCAGAATCAGCTGGTTGCGGCCTTCGGTGCGGGTGCGCCCGGGGGCGTGCAGGCACCAGTCGGGATGGGCGCGGTAGAGGTCGCTGTCGGGGGAGATCATTTCCGGCTCTACCCAAAGGCCGAATTTCAGGCCTGCCTGATTAACCTTTTTGGCAAGACCGGCCAGTCCATGAGGAAGCTTGATGGGGTTTTCATACCAGTCGCCCAGAGACCTGTGATCATCAAAACGATTGCCGAACCAGCCGTCGTCCATGACCAAAAGCTCGACCCCGATTTTGGCGGCGGTTTTCGCCAGAGCCATTACCTTCTCTTCATTGATATCAAAGTAGGTGGCTTCCCAGTTGTTGATGAGAACCGGCCGCTCCATGCCCGCCCATTTGCTACGGCACAGATGATCCCGGTAGATGCGGTGGAACAGATGGCTCATTTGGTTGAGTCCCCGGTTAGCGTAAACAAGTACAGCTTCCGGGCAGACAAAATGCTCTCCGCTCTCCAGAAGCCAGTTGTGGGTCAGAGGATTCAGGCCGATGGATAGATAGACGTTATCAAAATCGCGCACCTGGGCAGAGGCCTGGAAGCTGCCGCTGTAGATCAGGCTGAGGGCGTAGATGTCGCCGCTGTTTTCGTCTGCGCCTGGGGCAGCCAGCGCCAGGAATGGGTTTTCTTCGTGTCCGGAAGCGCCCCTCTGGGACTCAATTTTCGTCTCAGCCCGGCCTAAGGGAGTCCTGACCACGCGTCTTTCCCTTGCCCAGTTTCCCTGCAGGTGAATCAGGCTATAGTCGCTGTCTCCGGAGCCGGCGGGGGGCAGAAGGGGAAGGGTCAGGGTGGCAGAGGCCATATGCGTCAGCTTGATGGGCGCATCCGAGGTGTTGATCAGCTCCATGCTGCGGGCCAGCGTGCCGCTGACGATGCTGTAGGACAGAACAGCCGCAAGACCGGTGAGCTCATCCTTTAGCAGAATCTGCAGCGTGCCATCATCCTTCGTTTCGTTCTGTCCGCGCATCGCTGTGGGAGGCTGGGATAGAGAGGGCAGGCCGGGAAGATCTTCTTTATGAGGGAGGATCTTGTAGTCCTGATAGCGAAGCTCCGTGACATTGTTTCCGTCGCTTCCAATGGCGCCAAGGGCGGGCTCGCCGTACCATCCGCTTCCCAGGGTAGGAAGCTCCAGCGGCAGATGATGAACCGGCTGGTTAAAGGAAGAGCCGGAAGCAAAGCAGGGGAGCAGGTAGCTAAGATCGGCATCCGCAATCGGCGCGCCGAAGTATAGCTGGAGCAGACGGCCGTCCTTTATTTGTAAGATATAGCTGAATTCCTCGCAGGTCAGATGAAAAATCCCGCGTTTCGGATCTGCATTAATCATTTAAAATCTTCCTTTCAAGAATTTCTTCGCATCATCCGGGCTTCTTCCCGCAGATGGGCATACAAATAGGGAGCGGTCCAGTTTTGATTGGTGGGGGTGAGCATGGCTTTCAGAATCCGGGCAGAGCCGCCGTTGGACAGCTCTCGCAGCCGGTCCACAAAGGAACTGATCTCGTCCTGCTTCATTTTGCAAAAAAGCATCATCGGCGCGTCGAAAGAATCCGGAGCGATCAGGTCTTCGGCGAGCTTTGGCATGAGAGGGTCCCGGACGTCGGAAGGGTCTAAAAGGGCGCGTATCGGCAGCCTGTTCTCTTCCGGGGAAATGAGACGCAGCACCTTGTGATGATCTTTGGCGGTTTCCTTAATGACCGGAAGCAAAGGATGCTGAGAAAGATTGAATAAAAGAATCATGATTACCTCTGTAAATGTCAGCTTGAACCTAATGTTATCATATGTTTTTTTCGATGGATTGTCAATCGGATTGATGCAGATTTGAACAAAAGAAAAGCGGCCGGACCGAGGGGGTCTGACCGCTGATTCCTTTATAAGTGATGAAGACGGATGAACTTATTCTTCTTCTTCGGAAAAATCTTCTTTACCTGCGCCGCACAGAGGGCAAAGGAAATCTTCGGGGAGCTCTTCCCATTTGGTTCCAGCTTCGATATCGTTCTCGATATCGCCGATTTCCTCGTCGTACACATAGCCGCAAATGTTGCAGATGTACTTCATGAAACGAATCCTCCTTCTCGAGTTTTTCTATTGTGTGTCTGACTATAGCATATATAGGAGGATAGTGCAACGTTTTTTTTTACCGTTCACAGATTATTCAGAAAAAGCCCGGGCAGCTATTAAAATGCTGCCCGGGCGCACAGGTAGGAATTAGCCTTTGAGATACTTTACAGACAGTTCCACTGCTTCCATGGGCGTGCGGCCAACGGAGCGATCCTGCTCAACTACCAGGTAGCTGGCGCCGGATTCTTCGGAAGCCTTCACGATGGCGGGGATATCCTGCAGGCCGTAACCAACCGGACGGAACTCGAAGACGCCTTTGGCTTCTTCTTTCTTTTCAACGCCGATCAGCTCGTACATGCCTTCTGCCTTGCCTTCTTTGTAGAAGTCTTTCAGATGGACAACGGGGCAGCGGCCGGCATATTTGCGGATATAGTCAGCGGGATTTTCACCGGCGACATTGACCCAGCAGGTGTCGATTTCGGTCTGAAGCAGGTCAGCGGGAATGGCTTCGTACATATAGTCGAAAGCATATTCGCCGTTTTCCATTTTGATGAATTCGAAATCGTGGTTGTGATACATCATGACCATGCCCATTTCCTTGGCAACTTCGCAGATTTTGCGCATGTTTTCAAGGGTCTCGGGAAAAGCAGGGGTGCCATGGCGCACATCATCGTTCAAATAGGGGAAGGCGATGTATTTAACGCCGATGGTCTGATATTTGGCAATGGTTCCGGCGGGATCAGCCAGCAGCTCGACATAGGGAACGTGAGCGCTGATAGCGGGAATACCGACTTCGTCGAGGATAGCTTTGATCTGTTCGGGCGTATAGTCATATAATCCGGCCAGCTCTACAAAATCGTAGCCCATGTCCTTCAGAGCCTGCATGGTGCCTTTGAAATCAGCAGCGGCATTGTCGCGGACAGAATAAACCTGTACACCGATGGGAAGTTTTGTCATCATAGTAGATTCCTCCTGTAATTGGGATAGTACAAACTGATTTAATACTACTCTACAATATTGCCTTTGTCAACCGAAAGACGAATGCAATACTGGACTTCATTTGGAAGATGTGTTATAGTTTTTCCGATGCGCATTCGGCCCGGATGAAAATGCCGGAGCGCAGCTTCATGCGGCCGACTTATTGATTCGGTCCGCCGTTGGCGACGCCGGTGGATTTATCCGCCCCACCTTTGCGGCCGGGATTTTTGAAATGGGGTATGAACATGGAGGATAGGTAATTGAAAAAAGAGAGCATTATACTGACGATCGTGTGGATTTTGATTCTTATGCTGCTGGTGATCAGCGGCTCCATCGGTCTTGTGCTGCTGATCAGGCCGCTTTACTATATGCAGATCGGACCGCTGAAGCTGGAGGAGGTGCTGATTCCCTTTGCGGAGGGCGCCAGAACCCTTTCAAGAGCGGAAATTATAGAGGCATACGATGAGATGATGGATTACTGTCTGGGCATTTCACCGCTTTTTTCCACCGGCGTGCTGGCCTTTTCGGCGGAGGGCGCCAGCCATTTTGCGGATGTGAAGGGGTTGTTTTTGCTGGATTTATGGGTCCTGGGGATTACCGGCACCTTGTCTTTGGCCTGGCTGATCTTTCGCAACAGGATCCCGGTCAGGTCTCGGAAAATCGCAGGCCTTCATGCCGGTTTCTGGGCAGGGGCATTGCTGCTGGGCATTTTTGCCTTGATCGGCATCCTGGGCGCCATCGATTTTGATCGGTTCTTTACGATTTTCCATCATGTCTTCTTTCCGGGAAAAACCAACTGGATATTCGATTACAGATATGATCAGATTATCGGAATCCTGCCGGAAACGGTGTTCAGCAATTTCGCGCTGATGATCGTCATACTGATTCTGGCATCGTGCCTGGGCCTGATCATTCACGGGATCCTGCAAAAAAGAAAGGGATAAAAAAACCATCCGGGAAAACACCCCCTGAAGGGTAAGCGTTTTCCCGGATGATTTTTTTGAAAAGAGAAGAATAGATATGAATTAGTGGTGGAAGAGTCTCAGGCCGGTGAAGCACATGACCATGTTATGCGCGTTGGCGGCTTCGATGACATTGTCGTCGCGGACGGATCCGCCGGGCTCGGCGATGTATTTGACGCCGCTCTTGAAGGCGCGTTCCACGTTGTCGCCGAAGGGGAAGAAAGCGTCGGAGCCAAGGATGACATCCTGATTCTGGGCGATCCAGGCTTTCTTTTCTTCGCGGGTGAATACGGAAGGCTTCTCGGTGAAGGTTTTCTCCCATACGCCGTCGGCCAGCAGATCTTCGTATTCGTCGCCGATGTAAAGATCGATGGCGTTGTCACGGTCGGGACGGCCGATATCCTCGCGGAAGGGCAGGTTCAGCACCTTCGGGCACTGGCGCAGCCACCAGTTGTCAGCCTTCTGGCCGGCCAGTCTGGTGCAGTGGATGCGGGACTGCTGTCCGGCGCCGATGCCGATGGCCTGTCCGTCCTTGACATAGCAGACGGAGTTGGACTGGGTGTATTTCAGCACGATCATGGAGATAGCCAGATCCAGCTTGGCATCCTCGGGAAGATCCTTGTTTTCGGTAACGATATTGGAGAAGAAGTTTTCATCAATGACCAGTTCGTTGCGGCCCTGTTCAAAGGTGACGCCGAAGACCTGTTTGCGCTCGAGGGGAGCGGGCACATAGTCCGGATCAATCTGAAGGACGCAGTAGCCGCCCTGTTTTTTCTTCTGAAGCATCTCCAGGGCTTTGGGCTCGTAGCCGGGAGCGATAACGCCGTCAGATACCTCGCGGCGGATCAGGCGGGCGGTGGCTACATCGCACACATCGGAAAGAGCGATGAAATCACCGAAGGAGCTCATACGGTCAGCGCCGCGGGCGCGGGCATAGGCATTGGCCAGGGGTGTGAGCTTTTTGACATCGTCAACCCAATAGATTTTCTTCAGGGTGTCGCTCATTTCACGGCCAATGGCAGCGCCGGCGGGAGAGACGTGCTTGAAAGAGGTGGCGGCAGGCAGTCCGCTGACCTTTTTCAGTTCTTTAACCAGCTGCCAGCCGTTCAGGGCGTCCAGCAGGTTGATATAGCCGGGACGGCCGTTCAGGACAGTAATAGGAAGATCAGCGCCGCCTTCCATAAAGACTCTGGCAGGCTTCTGATTCGGGTTGGTTCCGTATTTAAGCTGTAATTCGTTCATTTTCCGGTTCCTTTCTTGAATAGTAACGTGACGTAAAGTACAGGACTTACTGATTTTTGTTGACGATTCGGGTTTCGTATTTCCCGCTTTCGATGTCGATATAGCGGACGAAAAGGGAAACCTTGTTGTCTTCGTTCAGATTGTTCCAGACAAGCGCTGTCATTTCATCGATGGAATCGGGAATGTCCCTGACAGGCGTGGGCTCTCCCTCAAAGCTGGGAAGCGGATCGCCGTCTGAGCTGTAGGTGTGAAGGAAGCGGCCGATGCCCGGTTTGGGATTGTTGTAGGCAAAGGTCTGGCGAAGGGTGGAGGAAGGATCTCCATCATCGGATTTCAGAATGGACAGGGCATAGTTATATTTGCCGCCGTCGATATGCATAATGCCGCTGATGCGAGGGGTGTAGTTGGGTGCGTCGGGCTCGAAGGTGCGGGTGCGCAGCGCCTGTTCGAAAGTCTGCTGCTTGTCCATTAATTCGTAGATGGTGTCTGTCTGGTCACCGTTGGTTACGATGGTTTTGTTGCCCAGAACCCGTACCGGCGCATAGATGATCAGGCTGGGATCGGTCAGCTTGGACGGATCAAAAGCTTCGGTGCGGATGCCTTCGCCGTCTTCCACAAAGATGCGGTTGCGGGAGTTTACGCTGCGGCCCATGATGAAGTAACAGGTTACGGCCTTCTTGCCGTCAGCGGACAACCCCATCACAATGCCGCGGCCGGGGTAAGTGTTTCCGGACAGTTCAGTTGCTAAGCAGACTGGTTTCATAGATACCTCCATATGATCTTTCGGATGTTCCGGCCATTCCGGCGGCTGACGAATTTTGGCTGTCTGGGCAGTCCTGAAACCTGGGTGGTTTCGAAAGCCTGGGCAGATTTGGGAGCCGGACGACTTTGTGCGTCTCGGGCATTTTTGTCAGATCCGGGTGGATAAAGCAGGAACGGATAGCATAAAAAACTGGTTCTAATGGTAACATGGGAATGGCTTAAGTTCAATGCACACATATGATGAAAAGCTTTGCCAAGTCACCTTGGGCATATGTCTTATATGACTACTATGCGGATTTGATGTCGCCGCCATATGTCTTATCTGCAAACTACGTTGTCGCTTTGTTGTTGCTAAAAAATATATTTAATTTTCGAAATACCTTGACAGGTGAGGTACTGCATGATATTATATACACAGTAAAGCAAGATACTTGTTGTCGAAATGGAAAGTGAGATGCTTATGTCAATTACAGGAGACCTGATCCGTGGTCACACGGACACTATTATCCTGGCTCATCTGCTTCAGGATGATAGCTATGGCTATCAGATTAATAAAGCCATTCTGGAGAAGACAGATGGTCAGTATGAGCTCAAGGAAGCCACTCTTTATACGGCTTTCAGACGGCTGGAGAATGCCGGATACATCCGCTCCTACTGGGGCGATGAAAACACCGGAGCCAGAAGAAGATACTACGCGATTACCCCCGCCGGACGCGAAGCGTTTTTTAAGATGAAGTCCGAATGGGAAGAAGCCAAAACCACCATTGAAAAATTACTTTAAACCGGAGAAGCATCATGGAAGAGAAAATTCGCGCGCATATGGAAAAGCTTTTTGTATCTGCCCCTAAGACCGAGGCAGCCAGAGAGTTAAAAGAAGAAATGCTGCAAAATGTCCTGGATAAATATCAGGATCTGGTAGCAGAGGGGAGAACCCCGGATGAAGCGTATCTGATAGCGATCCGCGGGATTGGCGATATCTCCGGTTTGATCGCAGGGCTTGGCCCTGGACAGGTTTCCCGGACGGCAGGGGAGAACCGGAAACCTTCCGAAGGCAGCCGGTTCGATGCCTTTACGGGGAATGCATCCGCCTCTGAAGGTAAGAATGATTCGTCTTCTCAAGGATCATCCTTTGGACAGTTTCAGCAGACGTCAAACAGGGGTTTTCAGGCTGGGAAGTCTGGCGCTTCTCCTTTTGAGGTTTCCGACGGCCAGGCGAAGAAGCTAAATCCGACCACAAAAACAATTCTGATTATCGTCGGCGCGGCCGTCGCTCTGATTTTCATTGTGCTGATGATTTCCAAAAGCATGATCGAAAATCTGCGCTATCAAAGGGATGCGGCAGGCTCTTCGACACAGACAGCTAATGCGGATTCTGCATCTGCTTCCGGAAAAGATGCCTCCGCAGGAGAAGTATTTAACGATGTCACCATTCGAAAAATCAAAGTCGAGTGGGTAGCCGGCGCCATCGTGATCAAGCAGGGGACCTATGCTTCATATAGCGTCGATGAGCCCTCCGGACTGGATCAGGGAAGAAAAACAAGCTACGAAATCAACGGCGATGAGCTGATTATTAAGGAATACAGCGAATCCTGGAATTTCTCCCTGGGGATCAATCTGAATTCTTTTAAAGACTATCCCTCGAAAACACTTACACTGACCCTGCCGGAATCACTTAAGGAACTGGAAATCGAAACGGTATCCGCTCCGGTTGTGATAGAGAAGGGCGCACAGGTGGGAGAGCTGGATATTGAATCGGTTTCCGCCAACTTATCGGTAAAGGGCGTGAACGCCAAGGATATCGATCTGGCCTGCGTGTCCGGTGATGTTGAGCTTTATCTGGAATCGGCGCCTAAGGAAATCAGTGTAGAAAATGTGAGCGGCGATAACACTTTGTATATACCGGAATCCGTTGGCTTCACCCTGGAAACCGAGAGCATCTCCGGCGACACAAATGTGAATCTGTCAGTCACTAATAGAGGAAATCTGATGGTTCATGGCGATGGCTCGTGCAACATCAAGATGGAAACCGTCAGCGGAGAGATGAACGTTTCTCGGTTCGAATAGAACATAGATAGGCAGCTTAACTCGATCGCGGATGGGCTGAATGCTGAAGGTTGAAAAAAGTTTGATTTTATGGTTGACACTGCGGGAATGTTTTGCTATAATAAATTCTCGCACGGGGCATTGGCGCAGTTGGGAGCGCGCCTGAATGGCATTCAGGAGGTCAGGGGTTCAAGTCCCCTATGCTCCATCCCAAGGAGGATCTGATTTCAGATCCTCTTTTTGTGTGTTTACAAGGTAATTACTGCCAAAACCGGCACTTTTTCCGAAACGGCAGTAACAAAGCTGATTTTGCCGGTTAATTACTGCCAAAAAGGCGTTTTTTCCGAAATGGCAGTAATAGCTACTGCCTCCTCGGAAAAAACAGGGGTTTTGGCAGTAATTTCTGCCTAATAGGCTCGAGTCTACTGCCGTCTCGGAAAAAGTAGGGTTTTTGGCAGTAGGCAAGGACAAGCATGATATGTGAGCAGCCTTTGCGGCATGAGATGCAGAGCCTTCATCATGAGATACAATTATGAAGCATGATATGTGAGCAGTTTTTCCGACATGCAATTCAGTTTTGCTGCATAGCAAAGGCATGAAGAATCTCTTGCTGACACTTTATGACACACTTGTATTTTCACTGTCATTTGTGGTACAATACTTAGAATAAACTTGAACACATGCCGCTTTCAGCATCAAGATATAAAGGAGGGGGTTTGATGGATTCAAAAAGAAAAAAACGATTTTTAATTATGTGGGTGAGTCTTCTGGTGCTGCTCCTTATTTTAATATTCCTGATGCCGTCCGCTCATAAGACGGAAACCATTCAGGAAGCGATGAAGGATGCAGTGCTTCACGAAGACAATAAGGTAGCATTTCTTGGAATGGAGGTGAATCCCTCCATTGCCTCGGATTGGGTGATTGTTGGCGTCTTGCTGATTTTCGCCCTGGCTGTGCGAATCTTCGCTATTCCCAGATTCAAGGAAGTTCCCGGAAAATTCCAGCTGCTGCTGGAAACTCTGGTGGGTTTCTTTACGGATCTGGCCAAGGGGAACAGCCCGCACCGGAATCAGTTCTTAGGCGGCTATCTTCTGTTCGCCGGCGTCTATATATTCTTCGGGACGACGTTTGAGCTCTTCGGGATTCAGTGGATCACCACCCAGGGATACAGCATCTCCCTGCCGGCGCCTTTATCCGATATTAACGCCGCCATTGCCCTTGGTTTTTTAAGCTACGGCATTATTATGTCGGGCGGCATCGCTTCCAACGGCATCAAGGGAATCGGGCTCACACTAAAGGATTTCTCCCTTCCCATTTCCATGAGCTTTCGTCTTTTCGGCGCGCTGCTTTCCGGTCTTTTAGTAACCGAGCTTGTGTACTTTACCATGGGACTGAGCTTTGTTTTGCCTGTGGTGGTGGGTATTTTATTTACCCTCCTGCACGCCATTATTCAAACCTATGTCTTAACTATGCTGACCTCTGTTTTTTATGGAGAAGTCAGTGAAAAAACTACTAAAAAAGAAAAAGAGGTCACCGCATCATGAAAAACCAGTTAAAGAAAATTGTTCCCGTTCTGATGATCGTCCTTATGCTTGGCGTTATGGCTTTGCCGGTTCTGGCAGATGAAACAACGACAGGTGTTGTTTCCGAAGGCGTTGCCGAAATTCAGGCTGCCGCATCCACCACCGGAACCAAGGCCATTGCCGCCGCTGTAACCATTGCGGTTGTCGCCGCTGCCGGCGCCATTGCCATGGCTTTGTCCATTTCCAAGGCCACCGACGGCATCGCCAGACAGCCTGAAGCTCAGGGAGCCATCCGTACAGCGCTTATGCTGGGCCTTGTCTTTATTGAAACAGCCATCATCTACGCCCTGATCGTCGCGATTTTGATTGTCTTTGTGCTTTAAAGTGGAGAATAGTTATGCCGTTAAACATAGACTTTCAGCAGATTCTGCTGCATCTTTTCAACTTCGCTATCCTGGCGGGCGGTCTTTATTTCCTGCTCTACAAGCCGATCCGGGCCTTCATGGAAGAAAGAACCCGGGCGATTGAGGACAGGGTAAAGGCGGCTGCTCATCAGATGGACGAGGCGAATACGGTGAAGGCCAGTTATGAAGAGAAACTGGCTGCGCTGGATCAGGAGATGGAACAAAAGCGCCGTGAGGCCGAAAAGGATATCGAAAGCAGGAGGCAGGCGGCACTTAATGAAGCGAAAAAAGAAGCCGATCAGGTGATGATCAAGGCACGGGAGAATGCGGAAAAGGAACGCAGCATTATCCTCGAGGATGCCCAGAACGAGATCCGCCAGATGGCTTCAAAGGCTACGGAAAAGCTTGTCCGGGACTCCTTAAACAATGTCTACGATGAATTCCTGGATAAAGCCGGAAGTCCGAGGAGACAAGACGGATGAGTGAAAGTAATGAGCGCAGAATCGTTCAGGCGCTGATCCGGTCCAAGGAAGCGCCCACCAGGGAACAGCGGGAAAGATTTGTTCATTTCTTAGCCAGACGATATAACGGCGAAATCCGTCTATCCTGGGATAGGGACAACCGAGTCCAGCAGGGCTTTATCCTGACTGTCGGATCCGATGTATATGACTGGTCGCTGGAAGGGCGCCTGTCCCAGTTAAAAAACCAGATTGAGAATGCCCAGGCTCAACCGGGAGAGTCGGTCATCAGCCTGATCCGGGAGCAGATCGAGCATTTTGAACCGACTCCCGAGCCCAGAGAGCTGGGCCGCGTGCTGACCGTGGGCGATGGGATAGCCACCGTCAGCGGTCTGTCCGGCGCCTTCTATGGAGAAATTCTCCTGTTCGAAAATGGCAGCAAGGGCATGATCCAGGATCTGAAGAAAGACCAGATCGGCTGCATTCTGTTCGGCGACGACAGTACGATTCTTGCCGGTCAGAATGTGTACAGAACCCACCGCCAGGCCGGCATCCCGGTGGGATATCAGTTTCTGGGCCGTGTGGTGGATGCCCTGGGCCAGCCCCTGGACGATCTGGGAGAGATTCATGGTGAAGCCTATTATCCGGTGGAAGTGAAAGCCCCCGGGGTCATTGACAGACAGCCGGTGAATAAACCCATGGAAACCGGTCTTTTAGCCATCGATACCATGTTCCCCATTGGCCGCGGCCAGCGGGAGCTGATCATCGGAGACAGGCAGACCGGCAAAACCACCATTGCTATCGATACCATTTTGAACCAGAAGGGGAAAAATGTCATTTGCATCTATGTGGCCATCGGACAGAAGAACAGCTCCGTGGCTCAGATCGTAGAGACGCTGCGGACCCATGGGGCGCTGGATTATACCATCGTCCTTTTGGCTTCTGCCGCGGATCCGGTGCCCCTTCAGTACATCGCTCCCTACGCAGGCTGCGCCATGGGCGAGTTCTTTATGAAGCAGGGCAGGGATGTGCTCATCGTTTATGATGATCTTTCCAAGCATGCCACCAGCTATCGGGCTATTTCCCTGCTTTTGGGACGTTCCCCCGGCCGTGAGGCTTATCCGGGCGATATTTTCTATCTCCATTCCAGATTGCTGGAGCGCTCCGCGCATTTATGCGACGAGCTTGGGGGAGGCAGCATGACAGCCCTTCCCATCGTGGAAACGCTGGCGGGCGATGTATCCGCCTATATTCCCACGAATATCATATCCATCACGGATGGACAGATCTTTTTGGAAAGCGAGCTGTTCTTCTCCGGACAGCGCCCCGCCGTAAACGTGGGCCTTTCCGTATCCCGTGTGGGCGGAAGCGCTCAGACGAAAGCCATGAAGTCCGCGACGGGCACCCTGCGGCTGGACCTTTCCCAGTTCCGTGAGATGCAGGTCTTTACCCAGTTCGATTCCGACCTGGATGATCTGACCAAGTCCCAGCTGGACTATGGCCTGACCCTGATGCAGCTGCTTAGACAGAACCAGCACTGCCCTTACCGCATGGAAGAGCAGGTCGTCCTGCTGATCTGCGCGCTGGGTAAACGCTTCCAGAAATATCCCACGGAAAAGACAAGGGATATTGCATCTAAACTGCTGGAGGGCTTTCACAAAAGCGCGCCCCTTCTGATGGATGAGATTGCCAGAGGCGATAAGCTGAGCCAGGAGAAAAAAGACGAGATTTTAAAGGTCTGCGATAAGATTTTAGAGGATTTGTAATGGCAGGAACCAAAGAAATCCAGAACCGCATTCAAAGCGTGCAGCAAACCCAGCAGATTACCAATGCCATGTATCTGATTGCTTCCATGAAAATGCGCAAGGCAAAAAGGGAGCTGGATGGTACCAGGCCTTATTTTGATGCGGTCAGCACGGAGATTAAGCGGATTTTCCGTACAGCGGGCGATGTCAAGAGCCGGTATTTTTATCCGCCGGATGGCTCGGAGCCGTTAAGCGGACCCAACGGGCTGCTGGTTATTACGGCCGATAAGGGTCTGGCCGGCGCATACAACCAGAATGTGCTGAAAAAGGCGGAAGCAATTCTGAAAGAAAAACCGGACACCAAACTATTCGTCGTCGGCGAATACGGACGTCAGTATTTTTTGAAGCGGCGGATCCCGGTGGAGCAGAATTTTCTTTATACGGCGCAGAATCCGAATTTCACGCGGGCCAGGGAGATCTGCCTGACCATGCTGGGCCCTTACGATGAGGGCAAGCTGAAGAAGCTGTACATTTTGTATACGGATCTTCGAAACGGCATGCTGACGGAGCCCATTTACAGCCGGCTGCTGCCTTTCCATCGGGCGGCTTTTCATACGGACGCCCAGGAGCGGGCGGTGAAGGAGCCTTTCGAGTTTTTGCCTTCGGTGGAGGAGGTGCTGAACCGGCTGGTGCCCAGCTATGTGTCGGGTAATATTTACAGCGCCCTGGTGGACAGCTTCTGTTCCGAACAGCAGGCCCGCATGAGCGCCATGAAATCGGCCGGCGACAATGCCGCCGAGATGCTGGACGAGCTCTCCAGAGAATACAATCATATCCGTCAGGCTAATATTACGCAGGAAATCACGGAGCTGTCAGCTCCAAAGACGGTGTTGAGGAACAATTAACATGATAAAAGGAATCATACAGCAGATTTCGGGACCGGTTGTGGATGTTCGGTTCAAGGCAAGTGAAATGCCGCCCATCCGGGAGGCCCTGACGGTTCAGGTGAAGCTTTCCGATGGCGAGACCGAAGAGCGGACTATGGAGGTTGCCCAGCATATCGGCAAGGGCGTTGTCCGGTGCATTATGCTGGCGGCGTCCGAGGGCATGGCCAGAGGGGATGAGGTGTTTTCCACCGGGCATGGCCTTCAGGTCCCCGTGGGAGAGGTGACGCTGGGCCGGATGTTTGACCTTCTGGGCAATCCGATTGATGGAGGCGAGCCGATCCCTCCGGAGGTGGAGCGGTGGAATATCCACCGGAAGGCGCCGTCCTTTTCAGAGCAGTCTCCCGCGGTGGAGGTGCTGGAAACCGGGATTAAAGTGGTGGATCTGTTGGAGCCATATCCCCGCGGCGGCAAGATCGGTCTGTTTGGCGGCGCCGGCGTCGGCAAAACGGTGCTGATTCAGGAGCTGATCCACAATATCGCCACCGAGCACGGCGGTTATTCGATTTTTACCGGCGTCGGAGAAAGAAGCCGTGAAGGCAACGATCTGTGGCACGAGATGAACGAGAGCGGCGTATCTGCAAAAACCGCCATGGTTTTCGGTCAGATGAATGAAACCCCGGGCGTACGTATGCGGGTGGCCCTTTCCGGCCTGACGATCGCCGAGTATTTCCGCGACCGGGGCAGGCAGGACGTGCTGCTGTTTATCGATAATATCTTCCGTTTTGTTCAGGCGGGTTCTGAGGTTTCAACCCTGCTGGGGCGGATGCCTTCGGCCGTTGGCTATCAGCCGACCCTGGCTTCCGAAATGGGTGAGCTTCAGGAGCGGATCACCTCGACCAAGAACGGCTCCATCACCTCCGTGCAGGCGATTTATGTTCCTGCGGACGATCTGACGGACCCGGCCCCTGCCACCACCTTTACCCATCTGGACGCCACCACGGTTCTGTCCAGGAAAATTGTGGAGCAGGGCATTTATCCGGCGGTGGATCCTCTCGCTTCCACCTCCCGTATTCTGGAGCCGGATATCGTGGGAGAAGAGCATTATCAGATCGCCAGACAGGTTCAGGAAATCCTGGAAAAATACAATGAGCTTCAGGATATTATTGCGATTCTTGGCATGGAGGAACTGTCTGAGACGGATCGGATGACGGTTTTCAGAGCCAGAAAAATCCAGCGGTTCCTGTCTCAGCCCTTCCATGTGGCGGAGAAGTTTACCGGTGTGGCGGGCGCCTTTGTTCCGTTGAAGGAAACCCTCAGGGGCTTTAAAATGATCATCGACGGCAAGCTGGATGATGTTCCGGAGGCGGCCTTCTTTAACGTGGGCACCATCGATGAGGTGCTGGAGAAGGCGGAAAGCCTGACAAAACAAACCGATCCGGAGATGAGCATTGCCCAGGCGAAGGAAGTGGCCGACGGTCCGGTTAACCGTCAGAAGGACGTTACCCTATGAACAGCTTTCCGGTAAAAATACTTGAGGCGGATGGCGTCTTCTATGACGGTCCCTGCGAATCCATGATGATTCCGTGCATCGATGGCATGCGGGGTATTCAGGCGGGGCACGTCAATATGATCACCGTGATCCAGCCGGGCGAGATGATGTACCGGATCCCGGGTAAGGAGAACCAGATTGCGGCGATTAACTATGGGATGCTGAAGGTGGAAGACGGCGAAGTGCTGATTCTGGCCGAGTCCATCGAGCGCCCCGACGAGATCGACGAGGAGAAGGCGAAGCGCGCGCAGGAGGCAGCAAAAGAAAAGATGCTGCAGCAGCGCAGCATCCGTGAATATCGTCTTGCCCAGCTGGAGCTGGCGAAGACAGCGAATCGGTTGAGGGTAAAAAGGAAGACGTATTAACACAGGGGACGGTTCTCTGTGTTGAGGGAGAGACAGTCGCCTTCCAAAGGTCTCTCTGCATACTCTGCCGCCATGCTGTCCGGGGATAGAATTCTTCGGATGCTGCGGAAGCCGTCTGCAGAGAGACCTTTGGGAGGCTCGGCGTTTTGCGCGGTCTAACACAGAGAACCGTCCCCTGTGTTACCCTGTGTTAGATTGTCAGGAGCTTCAGTTCGCCTTTCATGGTGTTTTGCGAGTTGGAGATGATGGCCCGGTATTGATAGGTGATATTTTTCTGAATATGATCGAGAGTCTGCATGAGGATGGCAGGCTCTTTTTTCTTTGCCGGATTCTGCGCGCTGACCGTTTGCGGCTCGTCTTCCCTTGCCAGATCTTTCATGGAGATGTCTTTCGGCTGGGTTTGCTGCCAGCCGGTTTCGTAGGAGGAGAGGGCGAAGCCGGGATAGATGCGGTATTCGAAGTATACCTGGGCTTTCTCAAAGCTTCCGAGGGAATGGACGAGGGCTGTCAGCGTGACTGTTTTTTCCTGAATGTCTGTCATCAACTCGACGTTCTTGTCTGCAGAAATGGAATCCTTCCGGGCGTCAGCTTGACCTTCGGCTTCATCATTCATGCCGGCGTCAGCATGACTTTCGGCTTCATCGTCTTTCTCAGTGACAGCAAAATCCCCCGTTTCAATCTCCATCGGCACAAAAGCGGGGAGGGCGTCGGTTATTTTAAGCACCAACGGGTTTCGCCATTGGATGCCGCAATAGACTCTCTGGCAGTTGACAGCGCTGATATGAAGGCCGTCTGGGGTGTTTTCAAAATTGGTATGGCAATTCAGGTCGGGACGATACTCCGTGAAGGCGCCGCTTTGGCCGAGGACCGATACCTGAGTCTGATCGGTTGTCTTGACAGAATGAAGAATCAGATCTTTTCTCACGCCCCGGTCCCAGTCCTTATGATCGGTTACGACAGCGTAGACGGTCTGGCTGTCTTTGGCCTTTAGAAGGTAGATGGAATCTTCGCTGGTGATGATCCACGGACGGACATTGTGGATGCATTCGCCGTTGATGAAGTGCCAAAGTGCCAGCTCCCGCAGAACGCCTTCCTGCTCCCGGGGAAGAATGCCCCGTTCATCGGGGCCTACGTTCAGCAGCAGCGTACCTCCCTTGGCCCGGGTATCGGTGAGCAGACGAATCACATGCTCGCCGGTTTTGTATGTTTCGTTGGTGGGCTGGCATTGCCAGGCCGTTCCCAGGGTGATGCAGGCTTCCCAGGCCTGATCGGCCCCAACGCCCGGAAGCTGCTGCTCAGGGGTGGGGATCGCGCCGCGGGTGATCAGCACATCCGGCACAAGATCCCAGCTCAGATTCAGGCAGAACTGCTGCAGACTCAGACCGTTCTCGTCAAGCATGGTTTCGCCGCCATCAAAAAAGAGCACATCGACAGGGCGGTAGTTTGTCAAAAGCTCCCGCAGCTGGGTTTCCAGATGCTTTTTATACCGACGCATCACATCCTGCGAATAGGGTTCTTTGGGAGAGCGGGTAATATCCAGTCCTTCCCGGCGCAGGAACCAGAAATCTTCCGGTGAAAAATAGAAACCGATCTTTATGCCCTGTTTGCGGAAGGCTTCGACGTAGGCAGCGACCAGATCCCTTCCGAGAGCAGTATTTCCTGCATGAAAATCCGTGCTGGCGCTGGGCCAGAGGCAAAAACCGTTGTGGTGCTTGGTGGTCAGCACGGCGTATCGGAATCCCGCCAGCCTGGCCAGGGACGCGAGATGGTCAAAATCCCATTCCCCTTTTTCCAGAGTTTTTGGCAGTTCGCTGTAATATCTTTCGATATAATCATCGCTGGCGCCTACCAGGGAATGGCTGATGACGCAGCCAAGCTGGGAATCGATGGACCAGTGAATGAATAGCCCCATGCCGGCGTCCTGCAGCCAGGTGAGCTTTTCGGGCTTGTTGCGGGAAACAAATTGGTTTTGAAGGGTGTTGTCCGTGAAGACGGATTCATCCACCACGGGCTTTTGAGAGGGGAGCAGGTGAGCGTGAATATCCATTTTTCGAGCTGCCTTTCTTAGAAATAATGTGCCTTAAAATCATCAGGAAGCGGCGCCTGTACGGTGAGGATCTTTCCGGAAAGAGGATCGGGAAAAGTGAGCTGATACGAATGCAGCATGGCGCGGGATGCTGTTATGTCTTTTTCCGTGATGCCGCAAAATGCCTGATACAGGTGATCCCCCAGCAGCGGATGTCCGAAGGATGCAAAATGAGCCCTGATCTGGTGGGTCCGTCCGGTGAGAAGCTTGATCTTCACAAGACTGATCCCGTCTGTATAGTCAAGGGTTTGAAACAGGGTATGGGCTTCCATGCCGTCTTCTTCTGCCTTCATCAGGCGAAGAGGATGGCCATTATCACCCGGCGGCGTGCCCTCCCGGGTTTCCTTCAGCGGCGCATCGATCCGTCCCTGAGGGGGGAGCTGTCCCAAAACCAGCGCCAGATAGATCCTTGTGACGTCCCCCCGTTCACGGTCCTGCTTCAGCCTATCGGCGGACAGCGCGGTGCGGGCGGCCAGAAGCGCGCCGGAGGTATCCTTGTCCAGACGCCCGATCAGCCTGGGCGGTTCGGGATAGGCATAGGCCAGATAGTTAACCAAAGTATCGTTGAAATGCCCCTTGGCCGGATGAACGGCCAGTCCTGCCGGTTTGTTCAGAACCAGCAGGTTTTCGTTTTCAAACAGAATATCCAGCTCGCCCTGGGCGGGTATGACAGCAGGCTCACGGTCCGGGATGGTTATTTCTACCTGATCGCCGGGCTGCACGGAAAAACGGGTGGTGACCGGCCGGTCCCGCAGAAACGTAAGCCCGTTGACCCGAATCGCCCCGGGAACAAACTTGGCGCGCCTGATCAGTCCTTCGCTCAGGGAGAGCTTTTCCTTTAGGATTCGCTTTAGAGGATAGCCATCCTCGCCGGGAAGCACAAGATAAGTGAAATGGATCTCCATAAATAACCCCGTTTCGGAGCGCACGATCTCCGGTAATTATCAGGATGCAGCGCCGCGCCGTCTTCTTTTGAGAAACGCAGCCGGGGATGCATCCACCATGCGCATGGTACATGCCGTTATTCTACTTCACCCCTGCCTATATTTCAAGTATGAGCAGGAATTGCAATTTCCTGTAAGGTGCAGTACACTATCCATTAACAGGACATGCGCATAAACAAAGGTGAGGTATCCATTTATGGCATATTTACTTGGTTTGGATTACGGAACGCTTTCGGCTAGAGGCATCCTTCTGGACATAGGCACAGGAAAGATTGCAGGGGAAGAGGTCTTTGAATATCCTCATGGCGTGATCGAAGATTCCCGGGCCTTTTCCCGGGCGGCCACGCAGGCTCCGGGAGAGGGAGATCAGTCCGCTGCACTGGAGGAAGAGCTGCGCCTTCAGGCCCCGTCAGAGGGAGATCAGTCCGCTGCGCTGGAGGAAGAGCTGCGCCTTCAGGCTCCGGAGGATTATCTTCAGGCTTTGCAGATCATTCCCCGCCGCCTGATGGAACATACCGGCATCCCAAAGGAGGAGATCCTGGCGGTAGGGGTTGATGTAACGGCCAGCACGCTTCTGCCGGTAGATCAGAACTGGCAGCCCCTTAGCTTTGATTCCGCTTTTCGAAACCGGCCCCATGCCTGGTGCAAGCTGTGGAAAAGCCATAGCGCACAGGATGAAGCGGATCATATCACAGGGGTTTTAAACGAAAACAGCGACCTGCTGGACTATTATGGTGGCAAGGTTTCTTCCGAATGGACAGTTCCCAAAATGCTGGAAACCCTTCGCAAGGATCCTGAAATCTATAGGACGGCCGATGCCTTCATCGAAGCAGGCGACTGGATCTGCTATCTTCTTGGCGGCGTCAAAGCGGTCAGTGCCTGCGGCGCAGGATACAAGGCTTTCTGGATGAAGCCGGATGAAGCGCGGATTCAAAAGGGCCTGCAGGATCCATCCGGCTACCCCTCTAAGAAGCTGCTTACGGCCATCGATCCCGCCTTCGAGGATCTTCTTCAGACAAAACTCTCTTATCCTGTGCTTCCTCTTGGAACCGTCTGTGGGCATGTTGGTCCATCTGCGGCCCGGCTGACCGGCCTGATGGAAGGAACCGCTGTATGTCCCTATATTGTGGATGCCCATGCTGCGCTTCCGGGCTCCGGCCTGTCCGGCGTGGGCGAGCTTTTGCTGATCCTGGGCACCTCCGCCTGCAGCGTGATCTGCAGCGACAAATACCTGCCGGTGCAGGGAATCTGCGGCAGCGTATATGGCGGCATTCTGACGGGGCTTTATGGATATGAGGCGGGACAGCCCAGCGTGGGAGATATGTTCGCATGGTTTGCCGGCAGTCTCTGCGGCAAGACGCTGGAGGAAGAGGCGAAGCGCCTGGGGGAGAGCATTCACACCGTGCTCTGCCGAAAGGCGGAACGCATAAAGCCCGGACAGTCGGGACTGATGGCTCTGGACTGGTGGAGCGGAAACCGTTCGATTCTGGACGATTCCAACCTCCGGGGCTGCATATTCGGCCTTTCCCAGCAAACGAAGCCGGAAGAAATCTACCGCGCTCTCCTGGAGGCGGCCGCTTACGGTCTGAGGACCATCGCCGAAAACTATGAACGCTTTGGGATCGAAATCAAAAGCATCACAGCCAGCGGCACCGTGGCCACAAAAAATCCTCTGTTCATGCAGATCCTGTCCGATGTCATGAACCGGGACATTACGGTATCTGGCCAGCCGCAGCCCAGCGCCATGGGCGCGGCGCTCCAGGGAGCCAGGGCACTGGGACTGACCGTTAAAAAAGCGGAAGAGCAGAGAATCGTGTATCATCCGGACGAGCAAGCATCTGAAATCTATGCGCGTCTTTATAGGCTGTATCATGAACTGTATGAGCTGATGGGCAGAAGAGAGGCCGGCATTCTCCATGAACTGGGAGCCATCAGCAAGGAAACCGGCCGGCTTTCCTGATGTCGTACCCGAATGGGGATTTCATGGATCACTGATCCTAATTCAGGAAAGCTAAGCATTCAGGCAAAGCAGCTGCAAAGATTCAAAAACGCCTCCTATGGATCAAACCATAAGAGGCGTTCACTATATATTCCGGATCATTGCAGGACAAGCCGCCCGCCATTCCGCGCCGAACGGCAATCATTGGATGAAGGCCGTCAGGCAGCTTAACTTATAAAGAAAGATAGTCAATAAACCGTTTGGAGAAGCCCTCATCCTGAGCCAGATCGATGACCTCGATGCTGCGGGCAATCCGCTGGGCGCTCAGACGGTATTCTTCTTCCATGCATTTCAGGCTGCCCTCCAAAGAGGTGTTGCCCACCGCTTCCAGGGCCTCGGAAGGCTTGGAGGGAATCAGGCCGCAGCGGATGGCGGCTTCGGTGCGGAGGAAATATCCCAGTCCGCCGGCCAGAAGAACCTCGTCCACATCGGCAATGGAAATTCCGGCATAGGCAAGAACAGCATCGATGCCGCTTCGGATGGCTGCCTTGGCAAGCTGGAACTTGTGAATATCCTTTTCCGAGAAATACACATCATCGGAGAGGTAGAATCTCTTCTGACCATCCTCGGTGCGCAGCAAGGGCCAGATGCGCTTGGCGGGCCCGTCGGGCATGGTTTCCACAAATCTTCCGTTTGAATCAATCAGACCTGTCTCCAGAAGAAGCGCCATCACATCGATGAGGCCACTGCCGCAAATGCCTTCGGGCGTATCGGCGTCGATGATCTTCATCTGCAGGGGAGAGTCGGAAACGAAGGGGCGCAGATATCCGACAGCCTGAGGCGCAAGGCGCACATGGGAGATCGCGCCCTTCACGCCGGCCATGCCGCACTCGATTTCAGCGCCCTCCAGGCAGGGGCCTGCAGCGGTGGAGGCTGCGTAAATCCTGCCGTTAAGGCTCAGCACAATTTCGCCGTTGGTGCCAAGATCGATCAGCATAATGCCGCTTTCCTTGTCCAGATCCTGAGCTAGGACATCACAGACCACATCGGCCCCGATAAAAGCGGAAACCGTCGGAAGGATATAAACCGTATCCGCATCAAGCCCGACCTCTTCGCCTGTCACGGTTTTCAGCTCCGTAAAGACAGGGGTATATGGATAGGTGCCAAGGGATGAAGGATCCACGCCGAGAAACAGATGCAGCATGGTGGTGTTGCCGGAAATGACAACCTCCTGCAATTCATATCCATTAAACATACGGCTGATCTGGGAACGGACAGCATTTGTCAGAAGCTCTCGTTTGCCCTCTCCGGCAGCCTGGATGCGGCTGATGACATCGGCTCCCATAATCTCCTGGTCGGACAGCTCGGTGACACTGTGAACCACCACGCCTTCCGGATCGATTACCTGGACGGCCAGCGTCGTGGTGCCGATATCGACTGCGGCGCGGTAAATTCTGCCGGTCTTATGCACATCAGAAAGCGAATGATGGGATGCATAGCCACTGCTGTAATCGGGAACCCATACATCGGCATCTTCCATCACCTGCGTCAGGCAGGCTCTGTGAGAAACGGTTTCCATCTGGCCTGTCAGATTGTTGCGCTGCGTCATGGTAATGCGGCATTTTCCGCAGGTCCCGCGGCCTCCGCAGGGTGTTCTGACAGGAATTTCTTCCCGCTGCAGAATATCGATGACAAGTTCGCCCGGAGCCGCCTCGGCTCGTATCGTCTGGTCCTTCTGGTGGATAGTGAGTGTAATCATCGTCGTCCTCCTTCTGATGGAACAAGCAAAAAGGCAATAGCGACACAAATTTATGATAGCATTTTTTGCCGTGCTTGTAAACAGATTCTTTGCCGGATCTTGCATGGATTATGCCGTTTTTATGCCGGATGGCAGCGCAATCTTGACAGCGGTGAAGTTTTAGGCTAATCTTGAGGAAACAGCATTTTTATATGCCGTATTTACTTAAATAAATAAGAATCACTGATCAGCGACCCATAGAAAAAACAGGAGGAACAGCCATGCCCGCACCCGATCCGATCAAGGCCCAGGAATTTGAGAAGCTAACAGACTATTTCTTACAGAACGACCCATATTCGCTGATAAGCCATATGGAAGAGGTCGCTCCAACGGATTTTAATAGTGATGATCCACATGTTCAGGCCTTCATAGACTTTGTTGAGGCGCTTGCCACGAGCAAAGATAAGGCCCAGGAGGACTTTTTGCTCAGAATGTGGAGCCATATGGGAACCCGGTCTACAGAGCTTTTGATGGAAAAAGCTAAAAGAGCGGAAGATATCAAGCAGCACCTGATGAACCAGGAATCAGAGGGGCTGGAAGCCTTAACAACCGAAAGCGAAGAAACGATTGATAGAATGTCCAATGCCTTCGCTGCTTCGAAGACAGAGAGCGGACGTGCCTTCACCCGTATGAATAATATGTCCTCTACCCTTAAGTGGATGGGGTTTTACCGGGAAGATGCAAAGATTCCTGAAAACCTTAAGGATGATTGCCTTAAAGTCTTTGGCGAGGCAGAGAAGAAGGCATGGGAGGTGGATAAAAGGTTTGATGAAGAAACGAAGAAACGTCTGAAAAAAGCCGGTGATCCTGTCGACAGCGAATTCATGCTCTCATCATCTAAAGCCGATGTGTTTAGTAAGAATAATCTCCTTATTGATGCAGATCAGAACACAGGCATTGCCTTTAAAAAGGTAGATAATATTTACCAGCATTTGAAAGGCCTAAGCAACCGGCAATTGCATGAATACCTTCTGGAGCTGGAATCGGACCTGGAACACGTCAGGACCCTTGAAAGGCATATTCAAGCGTTCACCGAGAAATCAGAAACGTTCCTTAAAGAGATGAAGGAAAAGACGCCGGAGAATGACAAAAAAACGCCGGCTTATGAAGCGCTGGAGAAGCTTCTTGAAAAAAGAAGCGGTCGTAAAGGTTCTAGCTATTTCCATCCGCAAAAAGAGCGGGAGGAGCTGGCTGAGATCAAAAAAGCGGCAGAAAATTTCCCGGACAAGACGCTATCCGCTGCCATTTTAGGGGCGGTGGCGGATTCGGAAGCAGCGATCAAAGCGGATCTTGATAATGGCCTGCAGGCAGTTTATGATAAGAACGGTGGTCTCGTAAAGAATAGTAGTCCGGATCAGATTGAACTGGATATAAAGCGGGTACAGACGGAGATCAATCACAGAAAGTTCGTTAAGGATCCGGATTATTCCCAGATCATGCAGAAGAACCAGATGATTGAAGCCTACAGCAAGCAGCAGGACGAACTGGCGGGTTTTAAGGACAAGATCCGAAGGTCTCTTTACTATACGAAGCAGATCCGCAGCGTTCTGAAGGAGGATAGAGAAGGCCGTAAGGATCTTCAGGATGTGAGCAAGCATAAGGATTATTTTGCACTGACAGATAAAGCATCAGCGCTTTCCGATCTGGATCTGGAAAATATGACGCCGAGGCAGATCCTTGAAAAGATGAAGGAAGCCAAAGCGGCAGCCGATAAATATGTGGGTTCTCATGCCGGTATTTTGAACATTACCAAAGGCTGGTCCGATGCAGGAAAGCAGCGTATCACTGATGCCACTAAGATCAGCAAAACGTTGGATGAACAAATTAAGGCGCTGGAAGAGGATGTCAACAAATATTCAGCGAGGATGGGAGGAAAGACCTTTGCCGAACGGGAGGCAGCACTCGAGCGCGATAAAAAACTCTGGCGTTCTGAGGCTATCAAGCTGAAGCAGGAGACGATGAACGAGATCAACCAGCCTTCCGATGTCAAGATCGGAAACCGGATCAATCAGTACTATAGGGAAAATGCCGAGTTCGAGAGAACAAGATCGGCAAAACTGAACGGCACGATCATGGAGAGCGCTTCTTTCGTAGCGGCCAGGAGCCTTCAGAAACTGAGCAAAGCGATTCATTTCAAGGAGCCTTTCACTGAGGAGCAAAAAGAGCAGATCGTGAAGCATATCGGCCGGATCATTGCTTACGATACGCGTCCGTTTGATGTAAATAAAGATATGAACGAGAAGAAATACAAAGAATTTGTCGGCAATCTGGGCAAGAACAAACAGTTCCAGGAAGCGCTGAAGCGGACGATGGGCGACATTACGCCCAGGAATCTGGAAAGATTTTTGACCGAACCTGAGCTGTCCAAAGAGTTTGCGATGAACTTTGCGGATGTTCGTAAAGAATCTTTTGACTACGATGGGCCCAGGCCTTCAAAAGCCCCGGAGATTCATCAGGGTAATGTGGAGATTAATCAAGTTGATTCCGAAGTTCATCAGGGAGAAATAAACGACCAACCAAAAGATGTGAAAGAACATCAGAACGAGCAGGAAGGTCCGGGAGCGCAGATTTAAGAGACAAAAGGTGACAGAGAGCACTCGCCTTTGGACGAGGGGTTTCTGTCTCCTTTTCTGTTATGAGACAATTGCCTCCGAGCCTTTTGTCTCATTGTCTCACGAAAATGAGACAATTGCCTCCGACCCTTTTGTCTCATCCCGGAAAATATGTTTGCTTCTTGATGTAATATGTGTTATTATGTTGGTTGTGCCTTTTAAACTACAAATTAATGAGGAGTTTTCGATATGAGTGAAGCTTTGCTGCAGGGTGCTTTCGATACACCCATTACAGAGCGGATTCCGTGGGCCCAGAGCAAGGACCCGGAGGTTCCGCTGCATTTAGAATATTCCGAACTGACGATGGTTGGCCGCGTTAAGGAAATGGTGGACCGCTATCCCAACTATATCGCTTACGAGTTTATGGGACGCAGGACCACCTACCAGGAAATGTGGGAAAAGATCGAAGCCTGCGCCAAATCCCTGAAGGCCATCGGCGTCAGGGAAGGGGACCGGGTTACCATCTGCATGCCCAACTGCCCCCAGTGTCTGAATATGTTCTATGCCGTCAATATGGTTGGCGCCGTGGCCAGCATGGTGCACCCGCTGTCGGCCGAGAGCGAGATCGCTTTTTATCTGCGCGATTCCGGATCCGTGGCTGCCCTGACCCTGGATCAGTTTTATCCCAAGTTCGAGAATGTCATGAAGACCGTTGACCTTCCGGCGCTGATTATCACTTCGGTGGCAGATGAGCTCAAGCCCGTGATGAAGGTGGGTTATTTCCTCACCCAGGGCCGCAAGATTGCGCCGGTTCCGCTGAAGCCCCGTATCGTGATGTGGCGCGATTTCCTGCGCCGCGGCAAAACCATTGAGATTTATAAAGTGAAGCGCAAACCGGAAGACCCGGCCGCCATTTTGTACAGCGGCGGCACCACAGGTATTTCGAAGGGCATCGCGCTTTCCAACCTGAATTTCAATGCCCTTGGCGCTCAGATTGTGGCGACCAACCCCATTTTCAAACCCGGCGACAAAATGCTTGCGGTTATGCCCATGTTCCACGGATTCGGACTTGGCGTATCCATTCACAGCATGCTGGCCAACGGCGGCCGCTGCATCCTGATTCCCAGGTTTAACGCAAAGACCTATGCCGAGATGCTTGGCAAGTTCCGTCCCAACTTTATCGCGGGCGTACCTTCTTTATATGAAGCGCTTCTGCGCAATGAATCCATTCAGGATCTGGATCTTTTCTGCCTGAAGGGCGTCTTCTCCGGCGGCGATTCCCTTTCCATCGAGCTGAAAAAGCGCTTTGATGCTTTCCTGAAACAGCACAAGGCCTCCGTCACGGTGCGGGAGGGCTACGGCACCACCGAATGCGTAACCGCCAGCTGCCTGACCCCCATGCATAAACAAAAGGAAGGCAGCATCGGCATTCCCTTCCCGGATACCTTCTACAAGATTGTGGAGCCCGGTACCGAAAAGGAAGTGCCTTATGGCACAGAAGGCGAGATCTGTCTGTCCGGTCCCACCGTGATGCTGGAGTATATCAATCAGCCTGACGAGACCGCCGATACCCGCCGGGTGCATGCGGACGGCCTTACCTGGATCCATACCGGCGACCTGGGCATGATGGACGAAGAAGGCTTCGTCTACTTCCGTCAGCGTATTAAACGCATGATTGTTACCAACGGCTATAATGTTTATCCCTCTCAGATGGAAAACATTCTGGATGGCAACGAGTACGTCCAGATGAGTTGTGTTATTGGTGTTCCGGATCCGCTGAAGGTGCAGAAGGTTAAGGCTTTCGTGGTGCTGAAGAGCGGTTATGTTCCGAACGAAACCGTCAAGAAAGAAATCATGGAATACTGCAAGAAGCATATCGCGAAATATGCATTGCCTTATGACATTGAATTTCGTGACGATCTTCCCAAGACCCTGGTAGGCAAGGTCGCTTACCGCGTGCTGGAGGAAGAGGAGCTGGCCAAGATCGAGAAGGATAAGGATAAATCAATTGATATTAATAAATTTAATGAAAAAGGAAAAAAAATTTGTAAAATTATTGATACATATAAAG
>JAGBND010000124.1 GCA_017634575.1 Bacillota bacterium | reverse complement strand
GCTGCCTCATGACCGCGTCCATTGATGCCCGTAACAGACGATACAATGATAATATGACCTGACTGACGTTTCTGCATTTCAGGCACAGTATGTTTGCAAAAAGCAAAGTAGCTGCGTACGTTGGAATCCATGACCAGGTCATATTCTTCCATCGTGGATTCCGTAACCGATGTTGTTCGGCCGATGCCGGCGTTGTTGACCAGGATATCGATCTGCCCGAAGGTTTCGACGGCCAGCTTTACGACATCGATTGCTGTCTGTTCCTCTCGGGCATCTCCTGCGTAATAGACAGCCTTTCCGCCCAGTTCTTCACACCTTGCCACCGTTTCTTGCAAGCGTTCTTCTCGTCTGGCAGTTAGCACCAAGTTGCACCCTTCTGCCGCGTAGGCATAAGCGATACCGCGTCCAAACCCGGCACTTGCACCTGTAATGATCGCAGTCTTTCCTGATAATTTACCCATAATGACCTCCTGTTATCGTTTTGATAAGAATCATGTTTCAATTATCTATATTTTAAGAGAAAACCTGGACCGAATATAGCATTTTCGCAATGTATATTGTATAATGGTTCTTAGTAAAGGGAGGTGACTGATTCCATGCCATCACTGAACGAAAAACAACTGCGTTACATGGAATACCTGCAAAGAGAGAACGGGGTTCGCCATCACACCACAAACGAAGATGAATATCAGTATCAGCTGTTGAAAGCCGGAGATCCAAAGGCGGGAGAGGAAACACTAAAGATCATCCGAAGCGGCCTGACGGGCCATGTCTCTCATGATCCTGTACGCAACGCCAAATATATCTTTGTCGCCGGTACGGCTCTTGCCAGTCGCGCAGCCATGAGTGCCGGGCTGGAAAACGAACGGGCTAACAATGTGGCTGACTACTACATTCTGAAAATGGATGGTCTGCGTTCAGTTGATGCCATTCAGGAGCTGCAGAAGGAGATGATGGAGTACTTTGCACATGAAGTTGCTGAGATCGAGAAAAAACGTGTGATATCCCGGGATATATCGAATTCATTGGATTACATTTATGAACATCTCCACGAACCAATTTCTGTTGAAGAACTATCAGAGCATGTAGGGCTTAGCCGCAGCTATTTTTCCACTCTTTTCAAGAACGAAATGGGAATCAGCGCTTCCGAATATATCGTTTCAAAACGGATCGAGGCCGCGAAAAACATGCTGCGCTATTCTCCCTTCAGCTATTCCATGATTGCTGCGACCCTTGCCTTCTCTACACAAAGCCACTTCATCCGGGTCTTCAAAAAAGAGACAGGACTGACCCCTCATGAGTATCGCAAACAATTCGGAGAAACTTAAAAAGCAAGCCCATTTGGACTTGCTTTTGATTTTAGTGCCAGGTATCTTTCTTAAGACCTGGCTTTATACGCCGAAAAACTCTGCGGCTTCTTAGCTTACAGAAGCTGCTTTATCACTTCTGCGCTGTCGCCGTCGATGCAGATCGACTGTTTTTCAATCTGCACCGGGCAATAAGCCTCGTTGAAATTCAGGCAGGCATAGACGGCCTTCGGGTTGTCATTCGTCATCTGCCAGAAAGGATATTTGCAGATAACCGGCGTATTCATGCCGATGCCAATCTCCAGATAAAGCACATGTAGCTTCTCATGCCTTCTCAGGAAATCGGAGTATGCTGCCGATGCTCTCTTCCAGCCTTCGTCCTCAACGAATGAATCATCACAGCGAAGATTTGTAGTCACATCCGACCCGTCATCCGGGCATTTGGGGATCAGTTCCTTCGGGATCCTCATCAGAAGTGTCCCGTCCTTCGGCGGCTGGAAGACATTCTCGGAATCTCTGACGAAGCCCTGGACTTCCATCGCCTTCATGACCCATTCTTCGTTGTCATAGGTTTTCCGGTTCTTCGGATCTACACTCTGGAATAAACCGTAGTCGCCCTGCGTGTAGAAAAGCCGCTTTTTATCAAAACCTGCCGCCTGGAACTGATGATCCACGTTCGTCGTGATGACGAAATAATCTTTGTCCTTCACCAGTGACAGAAGATTATCGTAGACAGATTTCGGCGCTGGTACATAGCGGTTAATGTAGATATTTCTGGCCCACCAGGCCCAGCGGGTCTCGGCATTCGGAAAAGGATAGAAACCACCGGAATACATATCCTGAATACCAAACCTTTTTGCAAAGTCTCCAAAGTACTTCTCAAACCGTTCACCGCTGTAGATAAAACCGGCTGCCGTGGAGAGACCGGCTCCTGCCCCGATCACGATGGCGTCAGCTGTTTCAATTTCGTTTTTCAGCTTTGCGATAGCTTCCGCACGGGAGAGTTTTCCTCTGCTCATGCCGCCCTGAAAAGAACGAACCGCCAGGATCCCTCGGTTGATGGATTCCAGATATCCGTTCGGAAGTTCATTGTAATTCTGTTTCATAATATGTTTTGTCCTCATCTTTGAAAACATTGAAGATCACTCTTTCCATGGCATCGGGATGCTCCGAAAGCCATTCCGTCACAGTCTGAACCGCGATCTCCGCTGCCCTTTTATTCGGGAAGCGGAAGACACCAGTAGAAATACAGCAGAATGCTGCTGAGCGCAGTCCGTTTTCCAGGCACATGTCAAGTGTGTTTTTGTAGCAGGCAGCCAGATCCTGCTCAAGATCTTTTGTCAATCTTCCTTCTACGATCGGTCCGACGATATGGATGACCTTCTTTGCCGGAAGATTATATCCGTCCGTCAGCATCGGAACCGCTGTCGGCTGTTCATAATCCGGGCCGTACTTTGCCCTGAGTTGGTTCATCTGACGATTGCACTCCGCCCGAAGCTGGATGCCCGCGAAGGTATGGATGCAGTTATCGATACAGGTATGCATCGGAACAAAGCACCCGAGCATCTGTGAATTGGCAGCGTTCACAATGGCGTCTACTGCCAGTCTCGTGATATCGCCCTGCCAAACAGAAAGCTTATCTGTAAATGCGTGAGTGCTGCCTTGGTCCGCAATTGTCGGGATATCGGAAAGCGTCACGATGCCGTTTTCACGAATGCGTTCCTTCAAGTATTCATCCTGAACCGCTGTTACCCGGGCATCCATGCGGCGCGGCATGCGGATATTCATGAGGGACCGCAGAACCCGTTTCTTTCCTTCCGTATCCTTCGGTGTTTCCATGTCTTTGTACTGTATGGAATCCTCTTTGAATTCTTCAACAAGATAATTAAGGCGTTCTGTCTGTGACATCTCTTTCATCGCATTTACCTTCTTTCAACAGCTCCCACCGGGCAAGCCTCCAGACAGTTTCCGCAGTGCAGGCAATGCTCCTGCTCGATCACATGAGGCACATTGTCTGTTATAATGCAGCTCTGCGGACAAACTGCCGCGCAGCTTCCACAGCCGATGCAGGCATCTGTTATGTAATATCCTTCCGGCTTCCTGCCGACTGCTTCTGCCTCTTTACATCCGAATGTAAAGGAAGCTCTTTCGATCGGCTTCTTTGAAAGATCAAACCATTCGCCGGTCCCTTCATATATCTGAAAGACCGTCAGCGCCTTCATTGATTCTTCTGTGGGATAAATCGTGTGCATGTAAGGGTTCTTTTCAAATAGTTCCGGGATCCTGTCATATCCGAGTTCCCGGACCTTTCCGCGAACAGATACCGCGACGCTTGTCATCGTATCCTCTCCCTTGAGCGCTGTGAGCGCCAGGAATCCGCGTTTCTTTAATCTATCATAAAAGGTTTTGCCCCTTGCGGTCAGGAAATACAACCCGTTCTCATCCGCGTCCATCATATCGATCGCTGCAGTTACCGGAAGCCCTTCATCGTCCACCGTTGCAACAATGGTCGTATGGATCTCACGTACGATATATGTCAAATATTCTTTCGCTTCCATCATCGTGCTCCTTACGTTTGAAAAAGGACTCTGGGCAAAAGCCTCGGAGTCCTGATCGTCAGGCTTCCTTTTTCAGGATCTCCTTTAGTCCCGCATCCAGATCTGCAACCGTATATTTCTTCATTTCCGCTTCCATTGCATCCTGAATGGCTTTCAGCTTATCATCCAATAAAGAATGGATGTTCCGCCCGACCGGGCAGTCCGGATTAGGCTGCTCATGGAAATGGAAGAGACCTTCCTTCTCATCTACGCTGCCAACGGCTTTGTAGATGTCATAGAGCGTGATTTCATTAAGAGGCTTTGCAAGCTCTGCGCCGCTGCTGCCGCGCTGTGTCTTAACTAGACCTGCTTCCCTGAGCTGTGAAATGACTGTGCGGACAATGACGGGATTCACCCCGATGCTTCCGGCAAGGAATTCACTGTTCACACGGCCCATATCCTTGAAATAGTCGATGGCCGTGATGATGTGGACTCCGATTGTAAATTTGCTTCCGATCTGCATTTTTCACCTCCGCATAGATTATTATCAGCTGATGGTTATAATATATCATATTACAACTCTATTGTCAATACCGACGTTACAACTTTTTTGTGATTCATTCCATCAGCGCTTTTGCTCCTCCTTCTCTTGCCTAAGAAGCTTTCCACCTGCAAAATCATAAATTGAGCCAATATTGCTTTGTGCAATCAGAAGCTCCTGCGCCTCATCCCGCAGTTTCCGATATTCAGCATAGGCAGTTTTCTTGCCGGAAAGCAGTCTTGCATATTCATCATTCAGATCCTTTACCTTCGGGATCTTCTTCACGCCAAGCTCGTCAAAGGCCTGCTTGGCAGCCTTATGAAGCGTGATCTCTTCCCGGTGAGCCTCAAAGAACTTCTTGCTGTATCCGGCCTTCCGGTATTCTTCATAGGTGCTTCTGGTCTTGGAATAGTTGATGATGTGCTTTTTCAGCATGGCGATCTCTGCTAGCCAGCCGACATCGCAAGGATGTCGCCGGTACGTAACCTTTTATCCTGCAAATCCTGCCAATGCCAACGACGCTTCCAAAGAAAAAAACGTCAAAAAGCCCTTTGATTTTTTGCGGGAAAGTGTGGTATACTCCCTGTCGTTGAGTGAGCAGCGAAAGCGTAAGTCCGGCTTTCGCGTGCGCACTCTTTTTTTATGCGCAAGGAGGTAAGAACCATTGGAACATACCAATGAATTTCTCGAAAAAGAACCTGTAGGGAAGCTGATGCGGATGTACTCCGTCCCCTGCATCATCTCGCTTCTCGTAGCTGCTTTGTACAACATTGTCGATCAGATTTTTATCGCAAATGCCAGCTATCTGGGCTCTTATGGAAATGCTGCCAATACAGTTGTATTCCCGCTAACGATCGTCGCCCTGGCTGTTGCCGTCATGATCGGTGACGGCGCCTGTGCACACGTATCGATCCTGCTTGGAATGAAGAAAAGCGATGACGCAGCATCCATTGTAGGCAACGCCGTTATCCTGACTATCGTGTCCAGTCTGATCATTACCGCCGTTTATCTTATATTCTCCAAAGCGATCCTAACCATGTTCGGCGGGACTGTAAACGAAGAGACCTATCGACAGGCCAGCGAATACTTCTTTTGGATCACGGGAGGGATCCCCTTTTATATGTTCGGCCAGACCATGAACCCGATCATCCGTTCCGATGGAAGCCCGCGCTTTGCAATGGTTTCCACACTGGTCGGGGCTGTCTTCAATATCATTTTTGATCCGATCCTGATCTTTGGCCTGAAATGGGGCATGATGGGCGCCGCTGTAGCTACGATCGCCGGCCAGATCACCACAGCACTGTTGTCCCTGTGGTACCTGATGCATATGAAGGCCGTTAAGCTTTCCCGCCGTTCCTTTCATCTGCGCCGGGATCTGATCAGAAGATTCCTTCCCCTTGGCTTGACAAGCCTGCTGTCCCAAATCTCACTGGTTGCCGCCATGGCTGCAGTCAACAACATGATCCGCAAATACGGGGCGTTAGATCCGATCTTTGGACAGGAACAGTACGCCCAAATTCCGATGGCGGTCGTCGGCATCGTCATGAAGTTCTTCCAGATCGTGATCTCGATTGCCGTCGGTCTTGCCGCAGGATGCATACCGGTCACCGGGTACAATGTGGGGGCCGGAAGAAAGGACCGTGCCAGGAAGCTTTTCATCCTGCTGCTGAAGGCGGAAACCCTGGTCGGCTTCATAGCACTCCTGATCGTGGAACTGATGCCGGAAAAACTGATCGGCATCTTCGGAGCCGCAAACGAAAGTGTTTATTATACAGAATTTGCCGTTAAGTCCTTCCGAATCTACCTCTGTATGATGGTTCTGGCTACCATCAACAAGGGGACCTTCATCTATCTTCAGTCACTCGGAAAGGCGCTTGCGTCTACCTTAATCTCTCTGATCCGGGAGATCGTCTTTGGTGTCGGATTTGCCCTCCTTCTTCCGATTTTCTTCGGCTTGGATGGAGTCCTTTACTCCATGCCTGTTTCAGACGCGCTGACATTCATCATTGCAGCGTTCGTTATTCTCCGAACACTGAAAGAACTGTCTGCCCCGCAGGCTATGTAAAGATGCAGGTTTTTACATCTGCATCCCCTTCCCGAAAGGACGGCCGATCAGCCGAACAGAACGGAAAGAAGAGGTAGCAAGGTGATACCGATGAGCGCGACACCACCGCCAGCCATCAGCCTCTTCATGCCCTG
>JAGBND010000123.1 GCA_017634575.1 Bacillota bacterium | reverse complement strand
TTTCCCTTTTTTCGTATTGCTTTTTAGCCTGCACATGATAAAATAGAGGAAAATCTATTATCATGAGGTACTGCCATGAATATTGAGACCAGAGTTCTGTCATCCATGGAGAAGGTCTTCGCCAACCAGGCGCCGGCTCCCTTATCGGTGCCGATGACTTGCCTTCAGGGGGAGAATTATGCATTTCAGGTGGCGCTGAGGCCCGATGCGCCCTTTGTTTTTAAAGCTGGCATGAATGTTGATATCCATTCCGAGCTTCCCATTACCATTAAAAAAGTGGGATATGTTCCTGCCGAAATGCTCTTTGTAACCAACAAGGATGGCCGTTATCTGACCAGCGATCCCGGCCTGTTTCCGGATCCTCTTTATGATCCGGAGACAGCAGATGAAGACCACGCCGGTATTTTTACAGTCGTTACCAATCGCTGGAACAGCTTTATGCTGGAGACCAGACCGGAAGATATTAAACCCGGCGTCTATCCGGTAGACATCACTTTTTCCATCAACCACACCTTTGAACACGGCGTAACCTCCGTCTCCCATGCGCACTGCGAAATCGAAGTGATGAAAGCGTCCCTTCCGGCTCAGGATGTCAAATACACCTGCTGGTTCCATGGCGACTGTCTGGCTGATTACTACCATGTTCCTGTGTTTTCCGAGGAGCACTGGAAGGCAATGCGCGCCTTTATTGAAACCGCTGCCCGCTATGGCCAGAACATGCTGCTGACGCCCATCTTCACCCCTCCGCTGGATACCGGAATCGGTCTGGAGAGAACCACCATCCAGCTGATCGATGTAACCGTAGAAAATGGAGTTTATTCCTTTAACTTCGATAAGCTGACCCGCTTCATTAACATGGCTCTGGAATGCGGGATCAGGTATATTGAGATTTCTCATCTGTTCACCCAGTGGGGCGGAAAATGCTGCCCTAAAGTCATGGCTACCGTTGACGGCGAATACAAGAAGATCTTCGGATGGGATCAGGAAGCGCTGTCTGATGAATATAAAGCTTTCCTGAACGCGCTGCTTCCGCAGCTGATCCAGTATCTCGATAACGCCGGTCTGAGAGGGAAAACCTATTTCCATCTCACCGATGAACCCAATGCTGATCACCTGCCTCAGTATCTGGCCCTCAAGGAATTTGTCGCTCCCATCATTGCGCCTTACCCCATTATGGATGCCATGAGCGAATACCGTTATTTCGAAGAAGGCGTTTCCGAAATTCCGGTGGTTGCCACCTCTGCCCTTGCCCCCTTCCTCGCTGGCAAACGTCCCGATGAATTCTGGGTCTACTACTGCGTCGGTCAGGGTCATTCGAATCTGTCCAACCGTTATATGGCGATGCCCGGATACAGAACCAGGATCCTGGGCGTTCAGCTTTACAAGGAGAATGTGGCCGGTTTCCTGCAGTGGGGATACAATTTCTATAACTCTTCCCAGTCCCGCAAGCATATCAATCCTTATCAGACTACTGATGCGGACAACTCCTTCCCCGCAGGCGATTCCTTTATTGTCTATCCCGGCGAGGACGAGAGCTGCGTCACTTCCCAGCGTCTGATTATCTTTGGCGAGGCTATGCAGGATGTCAGAGCCCTGAAGCTTCTGGAAAGTCTGACCAGCCGCGAGCATGTGCTTGCTCTCATCCAGGAGGATGCCCAGGAACCCATCACTTTCACCGACTATCCTACCGGAGAAAACTATCTCCTGAAGCTCAGAGAAAAAATCAATCGCGAGATTCAAAAGAACGCGTAAACGAACACAGGGGAACACAGGGGAACACAGGGGACGGTTCTCTGTGTTGATTAAGTTGTATAACTATCTGTGAAAAACAGGAACTCTTTGAAGTATTCTTGACATTCCTTCAAAGAGTCCCTGTTTTTTCTTTTATTCCACTAACTGCTATTGCCGATCAGCAATCGGTTTTTTCACGTCCATTTTCTTATCGAAGTTTCCTGATCATTCCGATCGTCGCGCCTGTCAATCTGCTGATTTGGCGAAGCGAACCCCCGGAAGCTAAAAGCTCCCGCAGCAATTGTTCCTTCAAAGCTTCCCTTAACCTTTGAAAATCAGCAGTCCCAAAGCAGCTATATCTGTCAATCATGATTTGTTTGGCTTCATCGTCTGTAATGATTTTCTTGGGATGATCATCTATATCCAAGTAAGCATCATGACTATCGGTTTGCTGAAAAGAGTAAAAATCCTCTCGGCTTATCTTCTCAAAAACCAGATGACTGTCGATCAACGGGTTTGTACCATAATCAACAAAGCTGCTGTATCTATAGTCTTCCAAACGTTCACATAGTCCGGCTTTAACCGGGTTTTGATGAATATATCTTATAACTCTCATCAACGCGACGTCGGATTCTATCGTTTCACTTTTATAGCGATCCTGAAACAAGTGCCCAACTCTGGTATACTTCGCATTGTACCAATATACAAAACTGCTACCGATTCTACGAAATGCCAAACCCAGGCTCTCATCTCCTTCCTGGATCAAAAGATGAATATGATTTGGCATCAGACAATAAGCATAAATCTTATAACCTGAAATCGGTTTATATTTTTCGAGCAGAAAGAGAAAGCGTTCGTAATCCTGTCTTTCTTCGAATAGTTGTTGACGGTTGATCCCTCGAAACATAACATGATAGATATTTGTTGAGCTCACTGTTCTTTGTGTTCTAGACATATTCCCGGACTCCTGATTGACATTAATCTGACATCTTCAATAGTTCAGTTAGATATCTTTTGACGCGCCTTAATTGTATTTCGTCTAAATTAATACACTCCTCTATAACAGCAAATAGAGCCGGGGAATCCTTTTTATTTATTATCAGCAGATCCGGCATTTTCTGATCCGTTTCGCCGGTTAAAAATGAAACGGATGTGTGAAACGCAGCCGCTATTTCCTGAACAATCTGCACAGAGGGTTTTCTAATTCCTGCCTCATATCGTTGATAAGCTGGCTGAGTAACATGAATCAAATCTGCTGCCTGATTTTGAGATAATTTCATATCAATTCTTAAGGACTTCAATCGTTCAGGAATAATCGTAAGGTTCATGGCTAATTCCCTTCTACTGAAATTTTATGAAATAAAAGCATTCCGTCCCCTTGATTATACCATTGGTATAGATTATAATCAATATATACCAATGGTATAATTCTAAAAATAGGAGATTGTAATATGGGCGTATGGATGTGTGCAATGGGCAGATTATCTGTCGTTCCGGAACCAGACAATGATTTGATCCGCGAATACCTCGTTTTCAGTAAAACCAGTTGTCCAGATGGGTATCGTGAAGATGAGATTTTCTCCAATCCCTGGTTTTTCGACTCTGAGAATCATTTAATTTCGCATGCGGGTAAATTTGCAGAACCACCAATCTGGTATGACCACCTTAAATCATACTTTTTTGAACCACGAGGTTACAGACTTGTGGGTAATCCTGATTATATCGGAGAAGGTGAAATAGGCTTCTGGGAATTTGATCAAATTCAAGAGAAAAAATACGAGCAATGGAAAGAACGAATCAAAAATGATCATCTCGACGAAGAATAGGCAAGAAAAAAAGGATCTGCAGCAATTTGCAGATCTTTTTCGTTTGCACGCAAACACAGAGAACCGTCCCCTGTGTTTCTGTTATAGGGATTCACTTTTGAATCCCATAGAGAAAAGCCTTCATGATGCCGGGTCGTAAGCACCATATATTTCATGCCGGCTTCTTTGGCCAGATGTGCCCATTCCTCGCAGCAGCCTGGATTTGGCTGGAATTTATCTGCCCATTTTTCATAATCCGCCTTGTCGATTCCTTCCATCGACATAACCCATTCATGACGTCCGATTGCGGTTTTTAGTCCGAGATGGACAAATTCCTGATTGATTTCTTCCAATCTCTTCTCATCACATCATAGCAGAGATAGTCACCATTTTCTGTCTCGATAACGTGATATTCTGTTTCTTTGTAGCCACGTTTCAGATAGATGGCCTTGGCAGGCAAGGATGCATCCATCTGAATGGAGTCATAGTTTTCCAGTATTTTTTCTTCTGCAAAATCCAGCAGCTTTTTCCCATAGCCCCGATGCTGATGCTCCGGCAGAACAAACAGCCGGTTGATATTGTTGTCAGCCATGGTCACGGTGCCCACCGGGTCTGTATCTGCCCAGAGAATATAAACTCTGCCCCCAGCGATGTCCGCCGCAATATGCTCGTCCGAATGATGCTGCGAGAAAAAGTCTACGGCTCCCGCAGGATAATACCGGGGATAGACGGCACGGATGGTGGTCTGGGTGATCAAGCGGACGATGGGCAGGTCTTCTTGATGCGCTATCGAAATCTTCATTTGGATACCTCACTGAATCAAGGGCAGCAGATAGCCTGTCCAAAGCCAGCTGATAGGCCAGATAAGGATCATGGCCGGGATCATGTCGGCGATGGGGAAATCCTTGACCTTCATGATGCGGAATCCTGTGGCCAGCAGAATGACGCCGCCGCAGGCTTTGAAGTCGTTAATCATGGAGGGCGTGGTCAGCGGGAAGAGCAGCCGGGCAAGGAAGAACAGGAGCAGGAAGATCAGGCACTGGGGGACAGCGATCAGGGAAGTGACCAAGCCGAGACTGCAGGCAAAGATCAGCGCTGTAAACAGGTCCAGTACGGATTTGGCGATGAGGATCGTATGATCACCGCTCATGCCGGAGATGATGGAACCATAGATGCCTGTGCCGCTGGCGCAGAAGAGGACAATGGCGGTGATCAGGAGGCTGCTGGCAGCGGGGTTTTGAGAATCCGGGGCGGCGGTCCCGGGAAGCAGCTTCGCGATCAGCTTCTGCATGGCGGCGCCGCCCTTTTCGATGCCTTTGCCCAGCCGGATCCAGCTGCCCAGCAGGGTTCCGAAGATCACCGAGATAATGACTGCTGAAAGGTTTTCCATCACGATGATGGAAAAGATGCCGATGGTCAGGGCGCAGACGCCGAAAACCAGATTCATTTTTTCTTTCAGTTCCCCGCTCATCTTGTCTTTGATGAGGGAGCCCAGAACACCTCCCAGGGCAATGGCGAAGGTATTGCAAAGTACTCCGATGGGCATATCGCTTAACTCCTTAATGATTTAACACAGAAACACAGAGAATCGTGCCTGTTCCTCTGTTTGATCTGAACACAGAGAACCGTCCCCTGTGTTCATTTATTTTCCTGAAATGACGATGCCTTCCGTCTGCAGATACGGCAACGCGGAAGATCCATCCAGGCAAAGCTCCTTCGAGACTGCCGTAACGTTCTGAAAGACCTTCGCCAGATTGCCGTTGATCATGGTTTCGTTGACGGCGCCCTTGATTTTTCCATCTTCAATGTAGAAACTGTTCTTGGCAACGCCGGAAAAATCGCCGGATACGCCCGGGCGTCCGCCGGAGAAGCCGCCGACAATCAGGCCTCTTTTTACCGAAGCGATCATCTCACTAAGGGTCTTATCGCCAGGTTCCATCACTAAGCTGCGGCTGGTATTTTTCGTCACCGGCCGTCCCGTCTTCTTGGCAGCATACAGGCTGAGAATCTGGTTTTTCAAAATACCTTTTTCAATCACCGGGACGTTTTCGGCTTTATAGCCATCGGCTGTATAAGGCTCAGTTTCCACCAGACGCTCATCCTCGGCTTTCAGGCTGAAAGTCACCTTGTCGGAAGACACCTGCTCTCCTACCCGATCCAGCCACTGGCTCGTGCCATCCATCACCACCTGGCTCATGAGATAGTTATTGGAAAGCATGAAGAGAAACATGCCCAGACAATCGGGTGTAAAAATAACCGTTCCCTCAAATTTCCCCTCAAAAGAAGTCAGATTCAGGGAAGCCACCGCATCTTCAAGATTTTTCCTGAACGCGCCAAGCTCGATCAACGGCTTTGTCAGTTCGTGAGTTGAGGCACCACCATAAGATAATCCGGTGGTCTTTTCTCCATCGTTGCCGGCGTATTCCATCATCACAGAGTACAGACCGTCATAGGATTCAAAGAGCGTCCCATTGGAGTTGGCATACAAACGATGTGTTTTTGTATGATCCGCAATCAGCTGCAGAACTTTAATCTGAGGGTATTCTCTTTCGACCGTCGACAAGAGCTCGGACAGCCGGGTGTAAAAAAGCTCCATATCCGCTTCCTGCGTACCGCTTATAAAGACCTCTTCGGCCTGTTTTTCCGCGATGCTGTTTGCCGCATCGGCCATGCCGGAGGCTGCGCCCTGCAGCGCATTTTCAACCGTTTTCTCGATACCCTCATCCGTCAAATCCGAACCGGACGAGGACCCAAGACGCCCATCCACCAGCACATCCACGGAAATCTCATCATCAAAAACCGTTCGGTATAACGAAAAAGCCGTGTTCTCCGTATTCAGTTCTTTCTTTTCAATTTGCCTTAGTTCAAAAGAGTATTCCTCCACGCCCTTCGCCTGAAGAATCTCCCGAACCCGATTCGATAATTCCCTTAATTTATTCATAAAACATCTCCCAAAAAACATGATAAAAATTCCGGAGTTTCCCAAAGGCAAACTCGCACCGAGGCTCAGCCACTTGAATCCAAACCAATGTCATGCCTCGGTTAGCCTCGGTTTACCTCCGTTAATGTCGGACTCGGTTCTCTTATTTTCCGCCAATCGTAATCCTGCATCTCATATCCGGGCCGGCCAGTCCCACCGGCATACGCTGCTTTTTCCCGCAGAAGCCACTGGATTCCCAATACAGCCGATCGGAGAGCATATCCACTGTTTTCAGCATATCAAAAGCCAGACCGGAAACCGTGGTATCCAGAATCGCCTTCCCCAGCTTACCCTTCTTAATTTCATAACCCATAGACACGCCGAACATAAACTCTCCGGTAACATCTGCCTGTCCATTGGAGGTATTCACCAGATAATATCCATCATCGATGGAGGCAATCATTTCTTCCAGCGTATTGGTGCCTGGAAGAATGGCCGTGTTTCTCATGCGGATCAACGGTTCATCATTGAAATCCCAGGCCCGGGCGTTGCCGCAGGGTTCCATTCCGAAGTACTCGGCCGACTCACGGCTGTTCATATAACCGGTCAGAATACCGTCCTTGATCAACACCGCATCCTTGGCAATGGTACCCTCATCGTCCAGATAAACCGGCAGCGGCACCGTTTTGCCCAGCGCGGTATGAGCATAGTCAATCAACGTGACGAGCTCGGATGCGACCGGCTTGCCTAAATTGGGACCGGCCACTGAACCGCCCATGACCAGGTCAGCCTCTACCGTGTGTCCAACGGCCTCGTGAGCCAGCATGCCCGCCATTTTGCCGCCCAGGATAACCAGCTTATTGCCGGCCTCCGCATAAATTCCTTCCTTCTTTTCCATCAGCTGCTGATAGAGCTGATCGATGGTCGGGAAAAGAGGCTCCACTTCTTTAAAATTGTCCTCGAAGCTGCCCCAGCCGCCGAAAATCTCGGTGACTTCCACCGGTGCGCCTGTCAGAGTCGCAAGCGCTGTCATTTTCACATAAATGTAGCATCTGGGGTAGGTAACATGACCGCTGGCCGCATCGGAGGTCACGATAATCTTATCCTGAGAATCTTCGGTATAGGTGATGCTGCGGCTTAAAAGGTCTGGATAAGTTTTCTCAATATAGGCATCAATCGTGCGGCAGGCCTCGATAATCCGTTTCTGCTCAAAATCCACAATTACCTGATACGGCGGAATGGTTCCGGATGCAAGGGCCGGATAACCCTTTCGACTGCCGGCAGCATGGGAAGAGAGAAATGCTGCGTTCTCCGTCGCTTCCTTAAGCACCTTCTTGGCATCCTCCACCGTATAGGAGGCCGCAGAAGAAAACCCATAATACCCATTCTTTGTCACCCTGGCGCTGATTCCGCGGCTCTCGGTCCGGATATTCTGCACCAGATTTCCTTTTAACAGCATAACGCGCCTGGTCCGGTTCTCATGTCCGCGCATTACGCTCTGCATGCCATCTGCAAAGAATTTTGCCTGTTCTGTAATAATATCGTGAATCATAAATCCTCCTAAAAAAGAGTGCTATCGGTCTGCGCTCGTCATAATAATGTCAAAAAATCAACATTTAAGCATTTATAACGGCTTTTTCAGTGTATCACACCTTCTTTTCAGGCGCAAGAGTCTTTCCTTCTCTCGTCTTCCGGCCACTTGACTTTGGGCTAACGCCTGACTACAATAGATCTGCTTTTCAGATTTCTTTCGTCTAAGGAGACATTTAACTATCATGACGTTTCATGGAAATATTCACATACTTGAACTGATCGAAGGCGCCAAAAAGGCAAAGGGATTGACGGTCATCATCGATGTGTTTCGCGCTTTTTCGGTGGAATCTTACCTGGCAGCCATGGGTGCTGAAAGCATACGTCCGGCAGGTTCCATTGAGGAAGCAAAACAGCTGGCTTTAAGCTATCCCGGCTGCATCACCATAGGCGAGCGTCTGGGCCGGCAGCTGCCCGGATTTGATTTTGGCAATTCTCCTTCTCAGATCAGGGACAGCAAAGACAGAATCCCCGGGAAAACCATTATCCATACCACCAGCGCCGGGACCCAGGGCATTGTGAATGCCACCGGCGCAGATGAAATCATCCTCGGTTCACTCACCATGGCTAAAGCCATCAGCCAATATATTCTGGCCAGAAATCCCAGGGAGGTCTCCCTGGTCTGCATGGGCGACAACGGGACCCGCCCCAACGAGGAGGATGAGCTTTGCGCGCGCTATATCCGGTCGCTATTGCTGGGCGAAGCTTTTGATATAAAAACCGCCATCGATCATTTGAAGACCCATGGCGGTAAAAAGTTTTTTGATCCGGCGCTGCAGGATGTCTATCCTGAGCCGGACTATGCGATGTGCGTGAACTATGATGCCTTTGACTTTGTGCTAAAGGCAGAATCCGATGAAGCAGGATATCTTGTAAAAATCCTGCATGCGCCTTTTGAAGGTTGAAAGAAACACCGGGGACGGTTCTCTGTGTTCAGAAACACAGAGAACCGTCCCCTGTGTTTCCTGTGTTTTCCTAACCAAAGGCCTTCCGTCTCTTCCACCTTCCGCTAAGGAAATAGGGGAAAACCACCAGGCCGTATCCATAGCTGGCAATAGCGGATCCATACCAGAAGCCCTGGATGCCCCACCCCAGCACCACGCCCATCAGGTAAGTAAGGCCGATGCGCAGAATAAAGCCTTCCACGACGCCCATGGTAAAATTCATGCGGGAATGACCGAGGCCATTGATCAGGCCAAGGCTTGGGCTCCTCACCGCAAACCCCATAAAGGTAATCGCTGCCACCGGCGCATAGAGCCGGGACATTTCCAGTACCTGGGCATCTTGGTTAAACAGGCCAAACACCGCCTCCGGGAACAGCAGAATCAAAATCGATAACAGGGTGACGAAGACAAAATCCACCGCAAACACCCGCCAGAAGGCCTGACGGATCCGATCCGTTTTCCCGGCTCCATAGCACTGTCCGATCATGGCGGCGCTGGATACATTCATGGAGTTGGCCACAATCAAAGCCAGATTGCTGAGCCTGAGGCCAACCCCGGTCACTGCCGAGGCCACCACCCCATAAGTGTTGACAAAGGAGCTCACAAACATGGCCGAAAGCGTGCTGGCGCTGGTCTGAATGGCAATAGGTATTCCCAGCCGGATCATCACCCCCACGATCTGCCCATCCGGCCGGAAGCTTCGAAGCCTGAAATCAAAGGAAAACGCCTCCCGGTTCCGATATAGATAAATCACTGAAAGCAGCAGACTGATTCCCTGACTGAGAACCGTTGCCAATGCAGCGCCGAAAGCGCCCATATGAAGCCAGGCAATCATCAGAAGATCCAGCACTATATTGATCACCGTTCCGATAGCCACAAAGATCATAGGATGCTTGGAATCGCCCATTCCCCGCAGGATAGCGCTGACCATGTTGTATTCCAGCGTAAAAATAAGGCCCGCCGTACAGCAAAGGATATAATCCCTGGCCCCTTCCACCGCTTCCGCCGGCGCATGCAGCACGGCCAGCAGCGGATTCGCCAGCAGAAAGCTTAAGATCATCAGGACGATGCCCATGATAAACACGCTGGAGAACAGGGTGCCGATCACCTTGTTCAGTTCTTCTTTTCGTCCGGCTCCCACATATTGGGATACCACAATCTGCCCGGCGGTTGCAAAGCCCATTCCCAAAAACATAAAGAAATGCAGCACGTCGCCGCCTACCGAAACGGAAGAAAGGCCGGCGCTCCCCACAAAGCGCCCGATGATCACCATATCCGCCATATTGTAAGCGGTCTGCAGCAAATTGGATAGCATAATCGGAAAAGCGAACTGCAAAAGCAACTTCGTCACCGATCCTGTTGTCAGATCCTTAATCAGGGTTTTTGAATGATTAGACATATCTTTCCTCACAAAAAAAGGGATGCCGGCAAAAAGCTCGGCATCCCAACTGCTTTAATGGGATTATTCTACACATTTTCCTTCGGCATGTCAATGCCAACTTTGCCCCCACTTTGGGGATCCCCACTTTGGGGACGGTTCTAAAAATGGGCAAACGCCCATTTTTAGAACCGTCCCCAAAGTGAGGAGTCCCAAAGTGGACAAAGTGGGGCAGTTTGCATATCCGGCATGAGTATGCTATACTTTTCTAAATATTAAAGCTGCATCAGGAGGTTTCCCCATGAAACTGTATGATATTACACAAGAACTCTTAGGCAGTGTAGTGTTTCCCGGCGATCCGATCCCGGAAAGGAAGCTGCTGAAAAGAATCGAAGACGGAGATGTCTGCAATCTATCCTACCTGCAGATGTGCGCTCATAACGGCACCCATGTGGACGCCCCGAGACATTTTGTAAAGGATGGCATTACCATCGACCAGATCCCGCTTGAAATATGGATCGGCAATGCTTATGTCGCCGAATTTACCGGGGATATCGGCGCGGATGAAATCAAACGCATTCTTTCGGATATGGATCAGGCTGCCGAAAAAGCCTCCCTCGGCCCGGTGAAAAAACTGCTCATCAAGGGAAAAGCCACCCTTACGCTGGAAGCTGCCGAAGTGCTGGCAGGCACAGACCTGGAGCTGTTCGGCAATGAATCCCAGACCGTTGGTCCGGAGGAATCCCCTGTCAAAGTCCACCAGCTGCTCCTTGGCCGCGGTATGGTTTTTCTGGAGGGTATCAGGCTCGGGAAGGTTCCGGAGGGCATCTATCTGCTGAACGCTGCGCCCATCAATGTAGCCGGTTCCGATGGCTCTCCCTGCCGCGCCGTGCTGATTGAGCTTTAAGGCGGCGGGCTATTTTTCCTTGCCTTCTTCCAACGCATGAAAGATGCTCTCTGCGGCAACAAATGCTGCCAGCTCTCCTCCTGACAGCACAAAATCTCCGACAGACAGCTGTTCATCACAGTATGAATAGATTCTCTGATCCAGGCCCTCGTAGTGTCCGCAGATAAAAACCAGCTGGTCATATGAAGAAAGCTCCTTGGCAGCCTTTTGGTTCAAAGTCCTCCCATATGGCGTCAGCGCTACTACGCCCACATGCTGATCTTTTGCTATTCGTTCTCCCTTTTCATCAAGGATGTTCAATTGCCTGAGCGCCTGAAAAACCGGTTCAAGTCGGATAATCATACCCGCGCCGCCTCCATAGGGAGAATCATCTATGGCCCTGAAGCTGCCTTTTACCAGGCCGCGAATATCCAGAATTCTCAGGGAAACATCTGTCTGATTTCCTTCATGCATCCTGTTAAACAGCGCCTCAAGCGCCTTTGCATGCGCGGGAAAGACGGTAAGTAATGTAATGATCATATGAATCTTTCTTTAATTCCTTTTCCGATAACTTGTTTTTTTCAGGAGCGCAAGCTATAATTCTTTCTGATCATGTCGCCAGGCAAAATCAGAATCCATATGGAGACACCCCATGTCCACAAAAGAAAATTTTTCCCTTAAAAACTATCTCGGCACCAGACAAGGTCAGATTCTGCTGGGCCTTATTGCGATCTTTATCTTTGTTCTGATCGGCGCCCTGCCAAAAACCATCCGCGAGCAAAGCGCCAAAAAATTTGCAAAGCCTCTGTTTTCTCACGAAGCCCCGGCCGATTCCCGTGTGATCCAAACCTATGCCGAGCAAACCAAAGAAAACGGCAAGGCCAGCACCTTTGCAGCCATCATTCTGCAATCATCCCTGTCAAAGGACGAGCTGATGACCTTCTATTCGGATACAGAATATCCCCCCGCCAAAGAGGGCGATCAGGTTTCCCTTCAGGTATATCCTCTCGAAGAAGATGCGCTGGCTGTTCTAAAGAATAACAATCTTTATCAGGAGGACGGCGGAGATTACTGGTATATCTACCTGTACAGCGCGCCGGGAGAGGAGTGAGCCATGGCAATCTTTGACGCCATCAGGGCAAAGCTGGCTGATTTTGGCCAAGATGTGGCCAATCAAAGCGAAATCATGACCAAAAGCGCGCAGATCCAGGAAAAGATCTCTCTCGAAGAAAAGGAGCTGAACCTGAAATACCAGGCCTTGGGACGCGCTTACTACGCCAGACAGCAAATGGCCAGAAGCGAAGGCGCGCAGATGCTGCTGGAGGATATCAGCGCCTTTGAGGGGATTGAAAAATCCATAAACGCCATCTCGCAGCTGGAAAAATCTCTGGAAGATGTCCGCAGCGGTTCTTCTGAGGCCTGAAAAGATGCGATATAAAACAAAAAACCGGGGATAAAATCCTCGGTTTTTTAGAGCGCGAAACGAGATTCGAACTCGCGACCCTCGCCTTGGCAAGGCGATGCTCTACCACTGAGCCATTCGCGCATACCGTTCACTGCCTAAGCTCCAGGTGGAACCGTTTCTTGCAGGAACGGAAATAATAATACCACATTTTTCGGGAAGTGTCAATTGCTTTTCAAAGAAAAATAAGTATATCTTTTCATTCAACCAGAATTACGATAAAATAACCGGCTTTTTTATCAGCTTTTCCTCAGCAGCGCTTCATCCGCAGGCTGATAAAGCTTCGCCCGATTTTCCCCATTAATACTCATGGAAAAACTCAATCAGTTCATCATTCAGACCAAAGACAAAGGCGATCCGCACCGGATAAAAGCCGCCGATATTCACATCCTTCGGCTGATCTTTTTCCCTTGCTCCGCCGGCCAATGCGTCCTGATAGTCTCCATCCACATCGTCAGAACGAAGGGCGATATGTTCGAAATGGGGAAAACTTTCCATTTCAGTACCGCCGCCTGCAAAAATCTCCACGATGTTGCCTCCGCCTGCATCCATCATACAGACTTCTTTGTCTCCCTCTCCCCATTTGCGAACTACCGTGCATCCCAAAGCTTCGTAAAACGCGATCGTTTTGTGTAAATCTCTGGCTCTAAGCGCCACATGATGATATCCTGATCTCTTAGCCATAGCGGTTTATCCTTTCAAACAGATTCGTTATTTTTACTAAATCCAACCTTGGATTTATATTAAATTTCATTGTATAGAAGCCCCGGCTCGATGTCAAGAATTGTTGACACTTTTTGCTGAAATATACTATAATAATATGGTTGCTGATCAATGGCAGCGCGCAGCATAAGGCCGTCTGCATTCCGCTGTTTTCCTCGCATCCGGCCGGAAGACAGAGCAGATTTCTTTAAAGGCTGCGTCAGAATAATTCAATGACAAAGGAAGGTTCCTCATGGTAAGAGCAATTGTAGGCGCAAACTGGGGCGACGAAGGCAAAGGCAAAATCACGGACATGCTCGCCGCAAAATCCGATATCGTGGTACGTTTTCAAGGCGGCGCCAACGCCGGTCATACCATTATCAATGATTATGGCCGTTTTGCGCTTCATCTGCTGCCCAGCGGCGTATGTTATCCCAACACCGTCAATATTTTGGGAAATGGCGTGGCGCTGGATATTCCCAAGCTGATGGCCGAGCTTGCTTCCGTCAAGGAGCGGGGTGTCAATCCCCATATTCTGGTTTCTGACCGGGCTCAGGTTATGCTACCTTACCATGTTCAGCTGGATGTCTACGAAGAAGAACGCCTTGGCGCCGCGGCTTTTGGCTCCACCAAGTCCGGCATTGCCCCGTTCTTCTCCGATAAATTCGCAAAGATCGGCGTTCAGGTCAACGAGCTTTTCTATCCTGATATTCTTCGCGAGAAGCTGGGCCGCGTTGTCGAATATAAAAATCAGCTGCTGGAGCATGTCTATCACAAGCCCCTCATCGATCTGGATGAGCTGCTGAACCTTCTGGATTCCTATCGCGAGCAGATCGCTCCCTATGTGTGCGATACCGCCAAATATCTGCGGGAGGCGCTGGCCGAGGGAAAGACTGTCCTGCTGGAGGGTCAGCTGGGCACCTTAAAAGATCCCGATTTCGGCATCTATCCCATGGTCACCTCTTCCTCTCCGCTGGCCTCCTATGGCGCTGTCGGCGCCGGCATCCCCGCCCGTCTGATCGAAGATGTTGTCTGTGTAACAAAGGCCTACTCCAGCGCCGTTGGCGCCGGTGAATTTGTTTCCGAGATTTTCGGGGACGAAGCCCAGGAGCTTCGCCTTCACGGCGGCGACAAGGGTGAATTCGGAGCCACCACCGGCCGTCCGAGACGCGTTGGCTGGTACGACTGTGTCGCATCCCGTTACGGCGTGCAGATGCAGGGCGCCACTCAGGTAGCTTTGACAGCCATCGACTGCCTCTCCTACCGGGATGAAATTCCGGTTTGCGTGGCCTACGAGATCGACGGGGAAATCGTGAAGGACTTCCCGGTTACTCCCCTTCTTTCCAAGGCAAAGCCTGTTCTGAAGGTGTTCCCGGGCTGGAAATGCGATATCCGCGGCATCCGGGAATTTGATAAACTGCCTAAAGAAGCGCAGGACTACGTCCTGTTTATCGAGCAGGAGCTGGGCGTGCCGATCACCATGGTTTCCAACGGTCCCGGAAGGGAAGAAATTATTTACCGATAAGTTAATAGATTGATGTACAGGGGTTACCATGAACCGTTTCGGCTCATGGTCCCCTGTCTGCTTTTTGGAGCGTTTATGGAAAAAATACTTGTACTGGATTTTGGCGGTCAGTATAATCAGCTGATCGCGCGCCGCGTGAGAGACCTGAAGGTCTATGCCGAGATTCTCCCCTACACAACGCCTCTTGATACCATCAGGGAAGCCGGCTATAAAGGCATCATTTTTACCGGCGGGCCCAACAGCGTTTACGAGGAAGCATCGCCCCACTATACGCCGGACATTCTTAAGCTGGGCATTCCGGTTCTGGGCATCTGCTATGGCGCCCAGCTGATGGCCTGGATGCTGAAGGGTGAAATCCGTCACGCTTCCACCCGAGAGTACGGACGGACTGAAATTACCGCCAACCCTTCCAGCCTGCTGTTTAAAGGCGTTCCCGAAAAAAGTCTTTGCTGGATGAGCCATACGGATTATATTGCAAAAGCTCCCAAAAATTTCCTGATCAGCGCCTGGTCGGAGCATTGTCCTGTGGCGGCCATGGAAAATCCCAAAAAACGGCTCTACGCCGTCCAGTTTCATCCCGAGGTTTCCCACACGGAATTCGGGCAGACGCTTCTGGCCAACTTTATTTTTCAGATCTGCGGCTGCAAAGGCGACTGGGAGATGGAAGACTTCATCGAGCGTACGGTGAAGGAGCTTCGCGCGACCATCGGAGATAAAGGGGTTATTTTAGGACTTTCCGGAGGTGTGGACAGTTCTGTAGCCGCAGCGCTGCTCAGCCGCGCCGTAGGGGAAAAGCTCACCTGCGTCTTCGTGGATCAGGGTCTGATGCGGAAAGATGAAGGTGACATGGTAGAGGCTGCTTTTAAAGACCTCTTCCCCATGCATTTCGTCCGGGTGGAATGTCAGGAAGAATTTCTGTCTCATCTGAAAGGCGTTACGGATCCGGAAGAGAAAAGAAAAATCATTGGCGTTCAGTTTTATCAGGTTTTCTGGGACAAGGTGCGTGATCTGTACAGCGGCGGCTTTTTCGCTCAGGGAACCATCTATCCGGACCGCATCGAAAGCGGCAAGGGTGATGCTGCCAAAATCAAAACCCATCACAACCAGGTAGGCATGCCGGAGGATATTCATTTTGACGGTATTATCGAGCCGTTAAAGGATCTGTTCAAAGATGAAGTCCGTGCCGTCGGTGAACGGTTGGGACTTCCCCATGATCTGGTCTGGCGGCAGCCATTCCCCGGCCCGGGACTGGGAGTGCGGGTAATCGGTGAAGTCACCGCCGAGCGTGTTCATATTCTCCAGGAAGCAGATGCGGTTCTTAGAGATGAAATATCCAAAAGCGGCTATGAAGAAAAGCTTGCGCAGTTTTTCGCAGTTCTTCCGGGCGTTCGCACGGTGGGCGTTATGGGCGATGCCAGAACCTACTCGGAGCTGATAGCCATCCGCGCTGTTACCACAGACGATTTCATGACCGCCGACTGGGCGAAAATCCCTTACGATATTCTTGGCCGGATTTCCAACCGCATTATCAACGAGGTGGACGGCGTGAACAGAGTGGTGTATGATATTACACAGAAGCCGCCGGGAACGGTGGAGTGGGAATAATGCCCTTGTCCCCATGCACTCTTCTTTAACATTTTAGGGGCAAAGTTGTTTATCAAAAACAGAAACAAAACTGAAGCTAAGGAGAACCCTGTATCACATAGGTACGGGGTTCTCTTTTTTGCATTATTTTCGGGTGTTGTTTTCTGGTTTTATCCGTCCTCTTTTCCGTCCGGAGAATGAGGAAAATGATAAAGATGTTTGCACAGAAAATGATAAACGAGAGTGCACGGAGACAGCTGAAATCCTGCTTTGCAGGTTTGCCGCTATGCAAAATGTGATACATTTGCCCTGCTTGCCACTATACAAAAAACTGAAGAAATAAAATGCACTTGACAAGTGACCCTTCGTTCACTATAATTAGTGACCGAAGGGTCACTTTGCTTGAAGCGGAGGTTACTATGGCAAAAGACACAAAAGAAAGAATCTTGATGGCAGCGCTGGATGTGTTCTCAAAAAAAGGATATGAGGGTACCAACATACGGGAGTTGGCTGCATCTCTCGGACTGGTCAAGTCCGGCATCTATAAACACTATGAGAGCAAGGGAGCTATCTGGAATGCCCTGCTGGACAGGATGATCGCCTATTACGAGGAACGCTTTGGCTCCGCCGAGCATTTGCCGCCTGTGCCGGATTCCCTGGAAGATTTCGTCTCCATGACCATGCGGATGGTGAATCTTACGATTCACGACGAGCAGATCGTGAAGACGAGAAAAGTGCTCACCCTGGAGCAGTACCGGGACGAGCGGGCGCGGGATCTGGCGACAAAGCACTTCCTGACCGGTCTTACGGAGATGTTCACGCGCATCTTTTCCGGCATGATGGATCAAGGCCTGATCCGCCGCGATGATCCAGCCATGCTGGCCTTCGCCTACACAACACCGATCTCCGCGCTCATTCACCTGTGCGACCGGGAGCCTGAGAAAACAGAGGATGCGATCAGGAAGATCGAAGCGTTTAACAGGCATTTTATCGCGGCCTATGGGGTGAAGTAACGATGTTTGATCTGGACAAATAACTGGCTGAACGGATCGTGAACTGCCGGTCGGCCTTCGGAGCGCGTCTGCTGTACATGGGCCTGCAGGGAAGCTGGCTGCGCGCTGAAGCTCATGAAAGCAGCAATATCGATCATAGCAGATTGAGAGCGTGGAGGGAATGCTGTGCATTATGTGAAGGTAAAGGGGATCTTATCTTCTCAAAACGGAATGAATCTTTATCGGGGCTGCACGCATGGATGTATCTACTGCGATTCAAGAAGCAGCTGCTATCGGATGGATCACGCTTTTGAGGATATCGAGGTCAAAGAAAACGCCCTTGAATTGCTGGAAGACGCGCTGCGCCGCAAAAGAAAACGCTGTATGATCGGCACAGGCTCCATGAGCGATCCATATATACCGCTGGAGCTGAAAATAGAATACACGCGAAAAGCCTTGCTGATCATCGAGCAATACGGCTGCGGCGTCGCACTGCAGACAAAGTCCGATCTTGTGCTCAGAGATCTGGATATCCTGAAACGGATCAATGAAAAGACCAAAGCCGTTGTTCAGATGACGCTGACAACAGCGGATGAAAACCTGTGCAGGATCATCGAGCCGAATGTATGCCCGACAAAAGAGCGGTTCGAGACGCTGAAAACCTTGCGCGATAACGGCATTCCCACCGTCGTGTGGCTGTGTCCGATCCTGCCCTATATCAACGATACCCCTGAGAACATTGCGTCGATCCTTCAAATGTGTATAGAGGCACAGGTGCGCGGCGTGATCTGCTTTGGAATGGGGCTGACGCTTCGCGACGGCAGCCGTGAGTATTTCTATCGCCAGCTTGACAGGCATTTCCCCGGATTGAAGGAGCACTATATCAGGGAATACGGAGACCGTTACGAGGTCCCCAGTCCGCGCAGCGATGAGCTGATGAGGTTGTTCCATCAAACCTGCGGGCAAAATGGGATCATGCACGATAACAACGAGATCTTCGCCGATCTGAGCCGCTTCGAAGAAAAGGAGCCGTTCGAACAGCTCAGTTTGTGGCAGCTTCAGCGGAATGAATGACGATCGAAGAGAAACCGCGCCTAATGAAAAGCCACTTGTTGATGTGCCGGGTAGTTCCCTCATCCCAGGAAGCCGAACAAAATGGATAGAATTACCCGGAAAGGAGTACACCATGGATAAAAACTGGTCTGAGATGAACAAAGAAATGCAGGCGCTGATCGCAAAGAAAGCTACATTCAAGGAAGGAATCTCAAAACTGCTGGAACTGCGAAAGCGTTTATTTGAGCAGATCACGCAGATCGTGACAACCTTCCCGGAGGAGGCGTTTTACCAGATGCCCTTTGCCGGGGTGGAAGGGTACCACAGCAAGACGCTGACCTATTCCATCTGGCACATTTTCCGCATCGAGGACATTGTAGCCCATGAGATGATCGCGGAGGATCAGCAGGTGCTGTCCAGCCAGGATTTCCAAGCTGCCATTCGCTCGCCCATTATCACCACGGGAAACGAGCTTACCGGGGATGGGATCGTTGATTTTTCCAAACAGCTGAATATTCATGCGTTGTACCGGTACGCCCAGGAAGTGATGCAGTCCACAGATCGGATATTGACAAGATTGGAATATTCCGATCTGAAACGGAAATTCGGGGATGGGATGATCGAAAAGCTGAAGCGTACCGGGTGTGTCAGCGATGCCGAAAGCGCCTGCTGGCTGATCGATTACTGGTGCGGGAAGGATGTACAGGGACTGATCCGGATGCCGTTCAGCCGGCACTGGATCATGCACATCGAGGCCATGCAGCGCATCAAGAACAGGCTGTGCAAGCTGGCGCGAAAGGGCGCGGACCCCATCGCCTATTGCGGTTTTTCCTGCAATCACTGCTTTCT
>JAGBND010000122.1 GCA_017634575.1 Bacillota bacterium | reverse complement strand
GATACTTTGCCCGGCATGGCCTGCTGTTTCATCCCACTACCTTCGTATCCGCTATGTCCCAGATCGTGCCCATGGTGTGCAGTGGGCTGGGCGCAGCCTTCCTGCCGGAATTTATGGCCCAGGAACAGCTGCGTGCCGGAGAAATCGTCATAATCCGCTTGACCGATGATCCGCCAGCCCATACTGTGTGCATGATCACCCGGGCGAACCGGCCTGCCAGCGCAGCCTGCCGCGAACTGATGAATAAGCTGCTTAAGATTTCATGCAGATAAACCATATTGCGTCGAAGACACCGCTGAATCATCTGGAACGCTTGCACAGCCCACGTACATTTGACCGCGCGGATTGTCTCAATGATATGGCTTTTTTTGATGCCATCCTTTGATATACATACTTTCTGGCTCTTACGCCACACCAAGGGCACTTCATAACAGCCATGTTAATTTCTGCTGGCGCAAAGTACAATCGTAAAATTCCAGCTTATCGGGACGCCTGTTGGCAAGAAAACTCGGAACCGGGCTAAAGCCCTGTGGTAAAGCCGGGGGGACGGTTCCGATGGTCTGAAACCGTCCCCCCGGCTCATTATACTTATCGCCACCAGACGGATTTCGTCTCAGGCGTATACCAGTCACTCCAATTGTATTGATGCTTCCCGTCATAAAGCATCCACTCCACAGGGCAGGTTGTCCGTTCCCAGTCGAGCGGGATTGCAGCATTATGCGGAAGCGAGGCGATCTGGAAGGCTTCGTGAATCTTTTTACGCTGACGATCCTTCTGCAAGGCAGCATTTGCCGAAACGAACAAGGGTGTTCCGCTATGTGCCAGCAGATGCAGCCATTGCTCGTTCAGATCCCACGGGACCGCGTCTGTGGAGCCCACGCAGTCGGCATCGCAGGCATAGAACGCATTGTGCTGGGGCATGCGCATGGCCAGCGTATTGATGCCCATTCTGCGCGTTCTCTCCCAATCACGGCCGCTGGTATCGTCGCCTGTGCGCTGGATCTCAAACCGTCCGGCTGCCAGATGGCTTACTGTGTTGCAGCCCAGCACCATCGATGTGCCGGCGCCTGAGCGGATCGCATCATACAATGCGATCGTGATCTCCGCATTGGTACGTGCAGTGTCATGCAGTGCGGAAGGACGGCCGAGGCGGTCGCCACGGGGATCCCTGCCCCAGCCGCCCATCAGATCGAAGCAGGTAAAGTCATGCTTCAGCAGCTCAAAGCCCCAGCTGCTCAACTCATGCATTGTTTCCCGGATCTGATCCAGCACAGCCGGAACCGACGGGTCCAGCGTATAGCCGATTTTTTCCCGGCGCAGGACCCAGGAAGGATCGACATCAGCATCCCACAGCAGCGGGCGAAGCCAAAGGCCGGGCTTTACATTCATCTGTTTGATCTGTGCCGCCAGGTCCTGCATTGCACCAAAGCGGATATTTCCGCGCCAGGGGCCACCGTTTGTCTCCTGATGATCGGCATTCAGCTGCCAGCCGTCATCGATCACCATGAACGGGCGATTTTCATTTCCTTCTGCCATTTCGGCAATAAAGCCGGTATCACTAAGAATTTGCTGCGCAGAGCTGTGACCATAGGCGTAATACCAATTGTTTCCGCCATAGACCGGTTTCCCGGGCAGGATCGGATGGTCACACAATCGACGGACCTGCTCACACAGGAAATGATAGGCATTGCCTGCCTGATTAAACACGGAATGAAATGTTCCGATGGTTAGTGTACGCTTTCCCAGCAGTACACCCTGATTACCGCTGCGCGTATCACACAGCAGCGTTACTGAATGACTGTCTGTCATCCAGCCGACAAAAGCATGGCATCCGGTCTTTACAGCTAAAAAGCTGTTCAGATCCCCTTCGCGGATCATCATGTACCAGGGCATTACTCGTTCAGGGCGGATCCCCTGCCAGCCCAGATCACCGTATCCGCGTTCCCACGCATCGCCGAAGAACCGTGCATCTGCACAGAACCCGGTATACCAGCGAAATCCGATGCACTCTACGCGTGTGTGCTCCGCACTCAACAGCAGGTCATTTCCCTGCCAGCAGACCCTGACGTCATCCGGCAGCAACTGCCAACGACCGTCCACAAGTGCCCTCGTCTCATCAGGCTGACTCAGACAAATATCCCTCATCACTTGAACCTCGCTTTCTCTCAGAATGAATGATTACATCGCAACGCAAACTTCACGCACTCATTATACGATCCAGCCTCGCTGTCAGCAAGTACTGGCTACACATAAGAAACAGGCTTCAACGGCTGCCTGTTTTTTCTCCCGGTGACACTTGTAACAATCCGAGGCTGACCGGATGTCACGGGAAATACCAAGAGCACAAAAACAGTGCTCAATCATCCGGAAAAATACCATGTGGGCAGTGCTATCAAACTGGACGATTACAATGTCGGCCGTGCAGGTCAGATCCTTACCCTGCCGTTTTATATGGCGTTTTTGCTGACGGTGTTCTGATAAGCAGGAAGCCGGATACCTTGGCAAGCAAAATCGGAAAATAAAGTTGGTTGTGTACTTGAAAAATTATGCCTTCGGTGATTAGACAAGAGTGTCTGGTCTTGATAAACACGGCATTTCTCGCTTTGTGTCGTGTTTAATGAATGAGCTTTTTCATATGATGTCGGCGAAAGGAGGAACCCTGAATGGATCAGATCAAAATCGGAGCATTCCTTAAAGTGCTCCGGAAGGAGAAGAACTTGACGCAGGAGCAGCTTGCTGAACAATTGGGCGTGTCCGGACGAACAGTATCCAGATGGGAAACCGGGAATAATATGCCCGACATCAGTCTGCTGGTTGAAATCGCCGAGTTCTACGAGGTAACCATCCCAGAACTCATCAATGGAGTAAGGAAAAGCGAGACCATGAACGAGAATGAAAAAGAAGTCGCAACAACGATGGCTGATTATGCCACGGAAGAGAAATCCGAAATACTGAAAAGTATCCGAAATCAGAGTTTGTTTGGACTTTGTGCAATTGCTGTACTGCTGGTATTACAAATAATCTTTCCTGATGGCGGCAATGACATTGTCAGCTCCGTGATGTTATTCTGTCAGACCCTGACAACAGTAACGGTTATCATGATCTGCATGACGTCCACCGGATTGTTATATAAGCTCAGGAAAAGCAGCAAAGACATCAGCATCCCAAAACCGGTTCTTATGATTGCAGGAGCGATTATTGCATTCGTTGCCGCTTTCATTATCAAAAATCTGTTCAGTTTGATCTTTTGATTCTTTTTTCAGACGCTGATCAGGACTTGACGGAGATGTGAGAAATGAAATCAAAGAAAAGAAAAAGCTTTCTGATTATCATAATACTTGTACTTGTTGCACTTGTGGCAGCTGCTGTTTATTTCTTCCAATTCAATCAATACGGTTATATCATGACGATTCCTTACAGATCTGCTTTTACAGAGATTGCTGATCATGTCTACATCAATAAAACTAATGCACGGGACCATCAGGAAATACTTGACCTGATCAAACAGGCTGAGGAACGTGACAGGTCATTTTGGGGAGACTTACGCTATCTGGACGAAACATTCTTCATCATCTGCGATGATGAGAATCTGATCCGTAAGATCGGTGAAGATCATGCCACTGTCACCATTTCTTTCCCTTCTGAAAAGCACTATATCTGTATTTCTGACGAATACCTTGAACTGGATATCCTGGCACATGAAATCACTCACGCGGAACTGCGCGCACGCCTCACAGCCAGGGCCCAAGGAAAAGTACCAACATGGTTTGACGAAGGACTTGCCTTACAAAACGACTACCGTGAGAGATACAGCGAAGAACAATGGATATCACAGACCGGCAACAGAAAAAACGTTATCGCCTCTGAGGACATGGACACCCCGGCGGAGTTTTATGCCGGTGAAGCTGAAGACCGGCGTTTCCGCTATCTGAACGCGAAGCATGAGCTTGACAGATGGATGGCAGCACACGGGCAGCAGAGTTTACTGGAACTGATTGAAAAGCTCAATAATGGAGAAGATTTCGATATGGCTTACGGCAGTTAACTCGGAAGATAACCAGACTAACGGCCTATGGTTGATGTGTACGACTCGCCCGTTAGGGTACGCACTTTTTTGGCATTTGCGTACCCCATTTGCGTACCGGTACGCAAAAAAATCCGGCAAGCGTTGATTCTGAACGCTTACCGGATTTTTCAGTGGTGATAGTTGGACTCGAACCAACGACCCCTTCGATGTGAACGAAGTGCTCTACCGACTGAGCCATGCCACCAAGAAAAACCGTATGGCAAGGGTATACGAACCTCCAGATCCTTTGGAACAAGGCGTTTCCGGTGTACGACGATTTCTCTGAAGGGTACACGAGCAGGGGTACATGACCTATGAATGTTGAAAATAAAGGCTTCCAGAAGCATAAAGGTACACGGCTATGGCGTGGTCAGGGGTACACGAAACATAGTTGCCAGGAATTAGCTTTTTGCTGAACAAATCAGTACTTTTTCACATTGAGCACTGCGTCAATTATTCAATGTTTTGACGCAACGCTTGACTGGCGTCTGATTATTGAACAATCCTGGTGTGCTGCACATTTCCTGGATGAGGTCGAAACAATCTATGACAGATTGATCAATAATCCATATCAGTTTCCTGATAGTCCGGATGAATACCTGTTCCTGCGTGGATATCGCGAGGCATTGTTCAAAACCATGCACTACAAGGTTATTTACCGTATTGAAAATCAGCAGGTTCTGATAGTTGGTGTATTTCATACGCTTGAAGACTACAGACGCAAAGTATGATGTATAGATTTTGAATCTATCTGCGAAGGAGGCAAATCGGTGGAAACATATGTCCCTTATTATTCCGCTGAACTTATCGCGGAAAAGAGCTGAATGATCCGGAACAGCTTTTCAGATGATACCGAGGCACTCTGCTATCTTGTGGAAGGGAGAGATTATGCCCTTCTGATTGATTCCATCCTGGGCATGGGGAATCTGAAGGCATTCTGTGAAACACAGACAGATAAGCCTGTGATCCTGGCCAATACGCATGCTCATTCGGATCATTTCGGAGGCAATTTCTTTTTTGACAGCTGCTATATGCCTCACCGTAATATAGGCTTTTTCCAGAACAGCATCAATGGCGTGAAAAAGCAGCAGCTGATCGAAATGGCAAAAGAAAGAGCCAGGGATGAATACCGGGACCTGATTCAGCCGGATGAGAATTTTACGGACTGGTTTCCGATGAAAGTTTATCCGCTATATGACGGAGATGTATTTGACCTGGGAGAACGGAAAATCGAGGTGATCGAAGTTGGCGGACATACCGCGGGTTCGGTTGTTCTGATTGATCCGCTGACAAGAATCGCGTATTCCGGCGATTCATGCAATGGAAACACGCTGCTGGAGTTCCCGAACTCCCTGCCAATCATCTCCTCTATGCGGGCGCTTCTTCATCTGAAGGAGAACCAGAATAATTGATTTTCAACCAATACGTCAATGACATTCCGGCCTTCTTTGTGTATAATGTCTGTAACGAGGCAATGGATTGTCGGATATGAGCACCGGAAACGTATCGACGCCGACAGAACAGGATGCTGCTCATATTCAGAAAGGGATGGAAACAAAAAATGAAAAAGAAGAAAATGACAAAGCAGTTGGATGAAACAGTTCGGATGTCTGAAACAAAGTCAGATGTGAATCATCCTGACGGGGAGGATTCAGAGAACGACCCTTCCATGACTGCTCAGTCAAACATCATCTTTGACGAGAAACATGGGTGTTTGCTGGACCGTGAGGGAAACCTGCTTCTTCGATTTGACTGAGGAACAGCTGCTTTGCTTTATTATCAGGAACCGGCAGGGCGAACGGACCGTCTGATTGGCCGGAACCCCGGAAAGCGGCCTGTAACAATGACAGGGAAGGGAACAACTCTGAATGGGGATGCCCCTGATACGCAGCGGCAGTGCGAGACAGGAGCAGCGGAAAAGGACGGTGCCTAAAGACCAAAGACTTGCAGTGGAGGGAAAATATCATGGGTAAGATAACCAATATCCCCAGTATATTTGGCGGAACAGACCATTATGATGAAGATGGAAATCTTGTGGGGTATAGCATTCCGGGCGTCTTTGGCGGAGTGGATCATTACAATGCAGACGGGTCATCTGCGGGTTACAGTGTAGAGGGCATCCTGGGCGGCATGGATCATTATGATGCCAATGGACAGAATGCGGGGTACAGCGTTCCCGGCATCCTCGGCGGTGCAAACCATTATGACGGTTCAGGAAATTATGCGGGCTTCAGTACGCCCAATATCCTTTCCGGAAACACCTATCACGGCGTGGATGATGATCCGCCGGATCCGTTTGAGCCCTTCAGAGACAGCGGATTTGGAGACGATGACGGGTTCATTTGAAATTCCTGACTGAATGGGCGATACTGAATCCGGAATCATAGAGAAGGGATAAAACCGATGGAGGCACAGGTACACCATGGGCATCACCAAAACTGATTTCATGCGCGGCATGCAGTGCCGCAGGATGCTCTGGCTGGACAAGCACAGGCCCGGTTTGCGCATCATCCCTCCGGAGGTTCAGGCCCGGCTGGATGCCGGGAATGATTTCGGTGATCGGGCTATGGGGATGTTCGGCCCGTATGAGGAGATGACCGTCTATCTGCCGGGAAGACAGATTCCGGATAAAACGGGGATGCTTGCCCGGACACAGGAACATCTGCTCAAGGGCACGCCTGTCATCTGTGAGGCTGCTTTCAGCGATTCCGGCAATTACTGTGCGGTCGATATCCTGCGCAAAACAGAAAACGGATATGACTTTTATGAGGTCAAGAACGCGCCGGAGGTGCGTGAGCAGTTCGTTCGGGATGCGGGATTTCAGTACTGCATCCTTACCCGCTGCGGACTTGAGATTGGCCGCATCTATATTGTCATCCACGGGCCGGATGAGATGAACCCCTTTGTTCCGGTGGAGGTTACAGGGCAGGCCAAAGAATACCGTCAGTGGGTCGATGAAAATATCCGGGAACTGAACCGGATACAGGAGTCGGCACAAGAGGTGATGGTGAAACCCGGCCGGCAGTGCCACAATCCATATGATTGCTGGTATTCCGGTTATTGTCATGACGGCACACAGACAGATGAAGAAGCGTAAATATTTGCGATATCTGCTTTGCTGCATGCCGTGTGCACAGCCTGAAAAATAGAACGGTTTAAAAGCCTTGTCCGGGCGGAACTGTTTCACGTTTTCGCGATGGAAAACGGATGAGCTGAAAAACAAAGGACCTTCGGTCATTTTGCCGGTTGGCAGGATGGCCGAAGGCTTTTGTGGCAGGATATGCAGATGCTGAAGGCGAATTGAAACCGTCTTCCCAGCCATATGGGGCTCATCTGCTCGCAATGCGCACAGGCTTGTTCCGTCTGCTGATTTCGGCTGCCAGTCGCCGTTGCGGGCAGGAACAAAGAGTCCTGAAAAAATGATCTGATTCGCAGCGGATGGAAATCTGCGCTTTTCCCCTTAGATTGAGACAGCATGTATGCTGCTTTTTTGAGTCCTGAAGCTAAATTTGGTCCACAGAGCTGTTTGTATCGCTTTTTGTTTGTTATTAGCTAACACTACGTTTGTCAAGGGTAGTTTTCAACTCTGTTTGAAAATGGTGCAACACAATCCAAATTGCCGAAGATTGGTTTTTTGCGAGTGTCATACAGATAACCCTCAGTCCGATGGATCAATAATTTCCATCGGACCGTTTCTTTATATGTAGCTGATTGGCTTGTTCTCCTTCCCGCAGTCTTCGGGCAGCAACCACCAGACGTTCAGGATCTCCGTCCAGACAGGTCACAAGCAGCAGAATCTGATCATCTGCCTGCACATCCAGAGCGCTGCTGATCACAGACCGCCTTTCCAGTGTACGGATTGCCTCTTCCCGGTTCTCATAAATATCCGTAGTCAGCGACCACAGATCAAACCAGCGTGCTACACCCGGAGTTGTGCTTATTTCCATTACTGCGAACACAACATACTGGCCGTCTTCATACATGGTATCAAAGGTAATGATTCGGTGCTTATAGAAATACGCGCTCTCCTCATATTTCTTCAGCCTGCCGAACATGTTTCCGCTTTTCATGTTATGCCCGTACAGGATGATTATATAAGGCCGGGTTTTCAGGCTGATCCCGGAATCCAGGAAGATCGCTCCGTTGCTGTTTTTCTTTCCTTTGGCATCGTGCGTCAGGAAGTAGATATTATCCTTCTGAACAACCGCTTCGTCTACCTGGTCAAAGCTCAGCCAGCCAATGATATACTTGCCTTTCTTCCGCAGCTTCCGGAATCGTTCTGATATTTTCAGGTTTGGATTGTCCGGATATGCGATGGCCTGCAGCGTATCTTTATCCTCTTCAGGCTGATACATTTCTTCCGGCATCGGACTGTCCGTCACATCAGTTGGTGATATGGATGGAAGCACGGTCGGTTCCGGTGTCTTGGGAACAGATTCTGTTTCCGGCTCTTCCTGATTGTGAATCTGCTGCAATTCCCGGGCCGTGTTCCGGGAAGCGCTCAGATCTGCTTAATACAGGATCAGCCGGACAGATCCATACAGAATCAGAAAGCAGGAAAAGACAGCCACAGACAGGCGGAGAAGCCGTATTTGTTTCTCCGTCATCTTTGTCTGTTTCTGTTCGTCACCGGATGGTTTCGGTTTCTTTTCCGGATAGTAAGGCATGGTTTACTTCCTCTTCCGGGAAGCTTTCATTGCCACAAGCACAGCAAGGCCGGCAATGCCCAGCAGGATCAACCTAATCCACAAAACAGGATTGTCGTTGTCACCCGTTTGCAGAACAGGATGAGGTGTCAGGCTGGGTGTAGGAGCCGGAGCTGGAAATGGTGTCGGTGCAGCAGCCTTGATCTTCAGGGAAGTTTCTACCGTACCATCCGTAAACGAAATCGTCACCTTATGATCTCCAACGGACAGCGTATCCAGGTAAGCCGCTTTCAGCGTCAGTTTCAGGCTGCCATTTTCCTTATTATAGTTCTCCGCGCTAACAGTTTTTCCATCAATGGAGAGGTCGTCAAAGTTGCCAAAGGTGAGATCGTCATCCGTGCCATGCTCCACAATGATCAAAACGTCAGTGCCATCTCCGACCGTGCGCTCCGTGCCTGTTGCGATGGTCACAGAATAATCAGCTTCCATGATCTTCACAGTAAGACAAGCAGGCGTTGAATCAGCATCCACAGTATTTGATCGTATATTATAAACCTGCTGGGCTTTCCTTTAGATATTCAATGATTCCATCCAGGATCTCCGGGCTAGGGAAGCTTTCATACCCGTCATCCAAATGCGTGATGGCGGATGCGAGATTTGTAGCCATCACTTCTTCCGGGTCCTCGACATAATCCGTGTTCCTGCCCACAATGTCCCAGAAGTCCTCAACCTCGTCTGCCCGGTAAATTTCCGACCCGTCCAGCGGAACAATTCCGGAATACATTCCGCTGAAGAAGTTGTCTCCGGGTTTTTCGAAAACACTGTCCGTCAGGAAAACAAGATAGCAGTCCTTCTTCTCTCCGCCAATGGTGAATGTGGCATAACTGTTATGGTGCTCCACATCCGGATTGGCGATGATCTGTTCCCGGATCTCTGCCGGTACCTCAATATCCTCGCCCAGTACAGTAAAATGGATCAGGGAATACAGCGCCTGACGGTATTCGGGGTATAACCTGGAAATGCAGTGGGAAATCTCGTGGATGACAATCTCCCTGAACATATCATCTGTATAGTACTCCGGCGAAAAGGTAAACCAGCCCAGGAAGATGGTCCCCTCGCTGGTATATCCGGCAGCGCCGACAGCTTCCTGACCGGTGGATTTGACAAAAGTCAGCTTTCCCGGATCCGGCAGTTGCAGGCCATGCTTTTCCAGATGGTCCTGCAACCAGGTCAGTGTATCGTTTACTCGTTGCTCGTCTTCCGGGGTAAATTCCATGACCTGCTCCGCGGAATACTCGATGTATTCATCCAGGGTACCGCCTTTTTTCTGGAGAAAGAAAGGCAGCATGCTTTCGCTGATCTGATGATGAAACAGTGTCCGTGCGCGCATCAGCTGCTTTCCCTCATCCACTGTGGCAAAGCGGGCAGTGAGCCTTGTAGTCCAGGGCGTTACCGAAGAGGCGTTCTCCGCGCAAGTGACGGAAAAGCTCATCAACAGGGCAAGTATTGTCAGAATCACCAGAATCCGTTTCATATTAAATACCTCGCTTTTCTTTTATTTTCCTGCAGGTTTAAACAAGCGAACTTGTCACGTTCGTACTGACAATGATACCTGTAAGGATGATCATTACCAGAATTAACACAAGTTCTTCAATAATGGCCTGTGAAATCGCATTCGTTACACTTGATGACGCAGCCGAGTTTACTGCCCGCATATTCTCAAGAACAATCGATGCTGCAAACAGTCGGCGTTCACTCGTTCCGAGAGAGAATGCGCCATAACCTTTCTGTCCCTTCAGCCAGTCATCCACTTCACCAATGACCTCCACCGTTTCATTCAGATTGCAATCTACATCCGCAAAGGCGGAGTAAATCACCATCGCCTTGTCCCGGGCAGTCGCGTGCTTTGCATTTTTGCATGCCTCGTACAGGCTGAAGAACCCCTCAAGCTTCTGCTGCACCGGCTTGTCAGAAAGCGAAAGCACCATGGCAACTGATTGGACTACATCCGAGCTGATTTTATCATCTTTCTTCATTGTCTGGAATAATCCTTCTGCTTCTTCAGCCGCCTGCTTCGGATTTTTACCTGCCATGATCATGAGCGCAATCAGCGACATGTCGCTTTCATCTGTCAGGAAAGGATGCTTCTCCTTCAGCTTTGCGTATGTTTCACGTGTTTTTTTCACCACCTCAGAGCGCTGCTCTGCCGGACAGTTCTCAACGATAGTCGTTGCGGCCATGGCAAGCATCTCGCCCGGCAGCTTACGGCCCGCCTTCAGTTTCTCGTAGACGTCCATCACACCGTCAATGAAGGCTTCTGGGTCATCCACGATCGCCATCTTTGCCACCACAACACGCTGTAATGTCCCACGAAAGTTCGAAAACACGCCTGCCCGGCCCTTCAGAATGCTGTTGCATTCCTTCATGTGCTCCGGATTGACCTCACGCCCCGCATTGACATGCATCATGGCGCAGAGTTTCAGAACTGCCTCATGCTCAATTTTCGTTACTCTCCGCATGGCTGTCTCATTCCGAATCTGAGCCTCGCATCTCTCCTGTAGTGATTGTTACATTTCCTTTGTCCCCCTTTTTTTCTGTCTTGTTGTGTCCATCTGTCAATTCGATTTTATGTTTACCCGTCCCCACGATGGAACAGGATGGAGAGAAGACATTGCTGCCACTCATCCTGAAATAGCTCTTAAAAATCCTGTCTACCGCGGTGTTGACGCCGGAGGGATCAGCTTCAAGCATGATTACCAGGAACTGCTGACGATTGTCCTGTGTAACGATGTCCACGTCACGGATGCTTATGCGAATTGCACGATCCATATAGAACATCGCGTTTTCAAGGCTGATTGAGAGAGAATTTTCTTCGCCCTTTGTTCCAGAGTGATCAGAACGAGTTTGAAGGGATGCCTGAAACACTTCTCCAGATTGGCGATGAATTCATACAGCTTTGCAAACTGGCTGTATTCGACGTTCAGCGCACCTTTATATCTTCCGGCCCGCTCGATATCTGTCGCCAGTTCTCTTGAAACGTTCTCGGAGACGAATGTTTCCACTGCCTCATGAAGCGAAGCTTCTATCTTTTCACTATCATTTTTCGATTCTGCTCCTATTCTAAGACTTTCATCGAGCAGACACCGGTTCCATAGATCTATAGGGACATTCACATAATCGGGATCAAACTGTTTCCCGCGTCCCTCTGTCAGCTGGCTGAGAATATAGTCGTGGTCGCAGGCTTTCCTGTAGATTCGGTTTGAATTCATTGCATCAAAGGCATCCGCAATGCCGACGATTCGGGCTTCCTCCGTAATCTCCTTTCCGTTCAGCCCGCGGGGATAGCCCTTGCCGTCATAGCGTTCATG
>JAGBND010000121.1 GCA_017634575.1 Bacillota bacterium | reverse complement strand
TGTGACAGAACGTGTTGATTTTGAAAAGAAAGTTGTCGGCGGCGACGGCAACACGAAACGAATTGATGTCTATATTCCGGAGACGCATGTTCTGATTGAACAGAAGTCGCTGGGCATTGCGCTTGATAAGCCACAGGCCGGGCACAACGGTATGACACCGTATGAGCAGGCGAAGTACTATGACAACTACCTGCCTTTCAGCGAACGCGCCCGCTGGATCATCACATCCAATTTCGAGGAAATCTGGATCTATGACCGCGACGCTGTAAAGCCCGATCCGGTCAAGATTACCCTGACCGATCTCCCGGCAAAGTATCATATGCTCGACTTCCTCGTAAACAAAGAGGTCAAGAAGGTCACCGACGAGATGAAGATCTCCCTACAGGCTGGTGAGCTCGTCGGACAGCTTTATGATGCCTTCCTGAAGCAGTACAAAGACCCGGAGAATGAGGAAACACTGAAATCCCTGAACAAGCTCTGCGTTCGAATCGTCTTCTGCCTTTACGCCGAGGATGCATCGGTCTTTGGCAAAAGGAGCATGTTCCATGATTATATGCAGCAGTTTGATGCACAGCACGCTCGCGGCGGAATCAGGAAACTCTTCCGCGTCCTGAACCAGAAGCCGGAAGACCGCGATCCCTATCTGGCAGATGACGATCCGATGCTGGCAGCCTTCCCCTATGTCAACGGCGGCCTGTTTGATGGCGACGACATTGAGATCCCGCCATTCACCGATGAGATCATGGATCTCCTGCTCCGCAAGGCCAGCGATGATTTTGACTGGTCAGAAATCAGCCCCACCATCTTCGGCGCTGTGTTCGAGAGCACATTAAACCCAGAGACCCGCCGTTCCGGCGGTATGCATTACACCTCAATAGAAAACATTCATAAAGTGATCGATCCGCTCTTCCTCGATGATCTGAAGGCGGAATTTGAAGAGATCAAAAACATCACTGTGCTACGGACACAGGAGAAGAAGCTCCGTGCCCTGCAGGACAAGCTGGCGTCCCTGTCGTTCCTCGATCCCAGTGCAGGCAGCGGGAATTTTCTCACGGAATCTTATCTGCAGCTACGGAAGATGGAGAATGAAATCCTGCGCCTGCTGACCCACGGCCAGATCACATTTGGTTATGAAGGTTTCTCTCCGATCAAGGTTTCCATCAGTCAGTTCTACGGTATCGAGATCAACGACTTCGCGGTCACGGTAGCCCGGACAGCGCTCTGGATCGCGGAGAACCAGATGTTGAAGGAGACCGAAGATATCGTCCACATGCAGCTGGATTTCCTGCCACTGAAAACGAATGCGTATATCGTCGAAGGGAATGCCCTTCGAATTGACTGGAATGATGTGGTGGATAAGAGCAAGCTGTCGTATATCATGGGGAATCCGCCCTTCGTAGGACACAATCTTAGATCAGACGCTCAAAAAGAAGATATCTCCATTGTATTCGGAAAAGGAGAAAACGAATCCAAACTGGACTATGTTATTTGCTGGTATCAAAAGGCAATAGAGTATATGGAAGCAACCGGCAATCACATCACTGCTGCTTTCGTTTCGACGAATTCCATTTGCCAGGGAGAATCCGTACCCACATTTTGGAAGCAGCTCGTTGTCGAGCATAAAGCTGAGATCCAATTTGCTTATTCTACTTTTATATGGGATAGTGAAGCAAGCTCAAAGGCCCATGTTCACTGTGTTATTGTAGGATTCACACATGGTACCGTGCGAAAGCCCAAAAAACTTTTTAGTGATTCAGACGTCACCAAAGTTGATCATATTAATCCCTATATCATTGCAGCTCCCGACGTTTGGCTTGAGAGCCGTATAAATAAGCCGCAGGGTTCATTGCCAAAGATGACAACCGGTTCTCAACCAATGGACTATGGAAATTTCATTCTCAATCCAGAGGAAAGAACTGCGCTGATTTCAAAGTATCCTGTCTTGGATAAATACATTAAGCCCTTCATTGGCGCTCACGAATTCCTGCATGATCAAATAGGCCAGTATTCTCGATATTGTCTTTGGCTGGACAAGGCAAATTTATCAGAAATTAGGAATATTCCGGAAGTAAAAGAACGCATAGAGCGTGTCCGGCAATTAAGAAGCGAGAGCAAAATAGACAGAGTTAAGAAGAAAGCGGATCTTCCTTATCTGTTTTGTCAGATACGCCAACCCGAATCTACATATTTGGTGATACCGAGGCACTCGTCACAGACAAGAAGATATATCCCATTTGGATTCATCCAGCCCGAGATAATAGCAGGCGACGCCTGCACAATCATTCCAAATCTGGGACTCTATGAATTTGGTGTATTGACATCAAATGTTCACATGGCATGGGTTCGAGTTGTTTGCGGCAGAATAAAATCAGACTTCAGATATCAGGCATCTGTGTACAATAATTTTCCGTGGCCACAGCCAGGAGAAAAAGATCAACAACGGATAGCAGAGACTGCGCAAGGCATACTCGATGCTCGTTCGATCTACGCTAATTCTTGTCTGGCTGATTTATATGATCCAACATTTATGCCACCAGAGCTCCGCAAAGCACATCAAGCTAATGACCGAGCTGTCATGCAGGCATACGGCATGCCGATCAAAGAGACCGATGAGGCTGCCTGTGTTGCATGGCTGATGAAACTCTATCAGGAGAAAGTAAACGAAGCATAATAATCTCACCGACGCTGTCCGGCACAGTCCCGGGCGGCGTCATTTTATAATACGCAGTTAGTTATTCCTAACCCGTACCCAAAAGAAAAGCTGATCCCATTTCTGAGACCAGCCTCTCTTATGCTTGTGTTAAATCAATCTCCGTCTCCTCCACAGCAGTACTCCCGCTCCAAGGATCAGGATGCTGCCGAGGATCGTGAAGAGCCGTGTGCCGGGGCCGCCGGTGGAAGGTAGCTCGTAGCCTCCTTCCTGACGGTTGATAATCAGCTTTCCATTTTCCGCACGATCTGTATCTTCTGTTCTAATCGTTCCAGTACTATCGACAAAGCCATAACCTGGATTATCGTACCCATCCACTTTGCTTTCTGTCACATAGTATGTCAGATCAGCGGCTCCATCCTTTGCAGGAAGTCCTGTCACCTTGAAGGTGTAGGTGCCATCCGCATTATGAGTAGCCGTCCAGGTATAGGTTCCGTTCGTTCCACCTTCAGCTGAAAGATTGAAATCACCGACCTTGGCATTTTTGCTGTTATACAGTGAAATATTAATATTCGCAGGCCAGGATTCGAGTAAGGTGCCATCGATCCCATACCAGGCTTTGGTGAACTCAAAGTCCTCCGTGTCAGCACCCTGGTTAATCAGAGTAATATTGCTATCCCCTGCTCCAGCAGTAATCGCTTCAGGATCATCTCCTGTTACCGTGGTGCTTGTACCATCGACTGTATAGGACACAAGTTTATAACCTGTGGGCAACTCGGCCTCGTTGATCTTGTAGGTGATGCTGTCATCCAGATTACTGAAGGTTGCCACCCATGGCTGCTGCTCGCCATTGACATCAGTTCGTCCATCAAGTGTGATTGAGCGAACCGGCGTATTCATATCAGTTGAATCGTAAAGATTTACTGTAACAGAATTTTGGCCGATCATATCTTCGGATACGTCATCACCAGCCGCATTCTGCCAGACCTTGGTGACTGTGATAGTGCGGACTTTCTTGTTATAGATCGTTTCGCCACTCTCAACAGAGTCCTCGGAGGCCATTACAACATAGCTGTTGGTTTCATCATTCAGCTTCATTGCTGTATAGCCAGAGAAGCCAGTGTATTCCTTAATGGTATACACGTATTCATCGCCATTCGCATCATACCGTTCCAAGCCTTCCCAAATAGCCACCCATGGCTCACGCTCGCCGCCTTCTTCATCAGATCCGTCAACCACGCCGTCGAGGGTGATCCGCTTGGACATGATCTTACCGTTCTGATACAGGGCAAATGTAACCTCTGCGTCCTCCGGCGGTGTGGTCATGAGCGTACCGTCAGCGTTCAGCCACGCCTTCCGAGCCAATGCTCGTGTGTACTCGGAAACTGTGTTCTTAACGTACATGATGCCTGTCTGAATACCATCGTTGTTCTCATAGGATACTTCAAAGCCGGCGGGAACCTCGACTTCACGGACGGAATAATACCATGTATTACCGTTCCCGGCGTCAGTAGGAAGATTACCCCAATCCTTCATCCAGTTATTGCTACTATTTAAGGTGACTCTGGGTTCAGAAACAACGCTCGAACTAACATCCTCTAAATCTCCAGATGTAGTAATCTCAGCTTGTTGATATGAGAGATTGCTTATCCCCAACTTCCAATCATCGACGCCCGTACAATAAATACTAATGGTTGAGTCTTGACTGACTGTCGCTGAACACAGATATGTATAAGTGTAGACACTTGCACCACTCCACGCTGGATTACAAGATACTAAACTCATTGAAGCCCCGTCTATTGAAGGCTCCAGTCCAACTGCACCTTGTTGGATTGTAAAGTTAAAACTAATAGACGTCCCGGTAGCAACAGTCTGATTTGAAATCTTAGCAGACCCATTTGTTATTATAGTCACCTTTGAACCTGCTAATGTCCCAGCCTGTCGCTGTAGCTGCACCGTCACCGGAGTATCAGGAGCCGCCGACATCATCGTCCCATCAGCATTCAACCATACCTTTTTCACTTTCAGTCTATCGGAAGTTACCTTGGTATTTGTGATAACAGTTTGCCCATTTTCATCCTGTGGTGCCACTGACGAGACATATCCATTGTTCTCATAGTCTTCCGGCCTTGTTTCTTTCACAAAGTATGTCCTTGGATCATCAGGATAACCCTTAAACACAGAAGGCCATTCGTACGACCAATTGTTCGAAGAGTTCAGCTGTACATCAATGGAAGAGCCACTTACATCTGCACTACTTGGAGTTTTCTCGTTCCCATCTTTATCATAATACCTTAAGCCAACGTCAACCTTGCTAGGCCTATTTTGGCCATCATCAATCCACACTTTCTGAACGCTCATCGGAATTACTTCCGGCGAATTCATTATTTCTATGAACTGATGGTCTGCTCCAGCTTCAATTTCAGATGCATCTGCGCTTGAACCAGAAGCGTTAAAGTTCCCTGTAACACTGCCATCACTATCTATCAAAATATAGCGTGCTCTGAAACCTTCTGGAACCACCTCTTCTACGTAGTAAGTGTATGTCAGCGGATTATCTGTATTTACAGAATCTCCAGTCGGCAGGTCTGTCCACTTGTAGTCGAACCAAGAATCGCGTCCGCCACCTCCCTTTGTAAGCACAAATGTAGTATCTTCATCTGGATACTGTGTTTCGCTTACAACTGTTCCATGTGAATCTGTAATTTTTTGATATAGTTTTACTTCTATCTCATTGATTCCCCAAGAAGCTGGTGCGATATCATATTCCTTTTCGCCATTTGCTTTATACCAAACCTTCTTCACAAACAGATCCATGCTCCGCTCCGTATTCGGAACCGACGTCTTCTGCGGCCCGTTTGCAAGGCTTACGATGGACGCGTCAGGATAACCAGCCGATAGCAGCGCTGGATTCGGTGTGACATTACTCACATCTCCTGTATAGAAGGCATATATCTTATTGCTGCGCTCATATCCCTCAGGAGCCTTGGTCTCCCAGATCACATAGAGCTTGGTCGGATCAAGGCTCAGCTCATCGGCATCAATGACAAACGTACCATCTTCACCGGTAGTGTAATACCAATAGTTTGTATCACTTGTGTTGAAGGATCCATCTGAATTAAACCCAGTCACTTCCGCGACAGCAAACTTAGCGCCATTAAGTTTCTTACTCAGCCTGAACGCATCCACCTTCGTTAGAGTATAGGTATGGCTGACCTTGTCCGTAACGGTTGCAATCAAATCTTTATCATTTGATGCATTCGTAAAGGAAACATTTGTCCCATGGGTTCCACCGGTCACTTTTCCGTTATGAGCTTGCACCGTGAAATAGAACGGCGTCTCGTCCAACTGATATCCGGCAGGAGCGTTTGTTTCCTTGATGTAATAGTCACCGGCCTCCAGTCCCGTGATTGTCACACCGATGGTTCTGTTCTCAAAATCGATCGTAAACTCACCGTTCGTGGTAAGTCCGGGATGGTCTGTAACGACTTCATAATTGCCACTGTTGTTCTTCTTGAACAACTGGAATGTGGCGCCATAAAGATATATCTGACCGCTCTCATCCTTCTTGAGAATTGTGATGTGCGCATCCTCCGTCTGATAAGTATTGGTATATGCAAACGTATGCTTTGTATTGTCCGTAATGGTAACTGATCCGGAGAAATCATCGGACGTTCCGGCAGTCCCATCCACTGTATAGGTCGTGGATACATGTGTGTATCCACCAAGAACATAGTTCGTTTCTGTTACAGTGTAGGTTCCGTTCGGCAGCGCATCCAGCTTGTATACACCATTCTCAAAATCAGCATAGCTGATCTCCAGCCCGGATTGTTCGGCATATACGTAGTTTCCATCGGAGTCAACAGAATACGGAATCCTTATTGCATTACCGCTGCTGTCAACACCTGTAACCTTAAACGTAATCTGCTTCTTCTGTGTATCTGTAAGGTTCTCTGCACCTGCAAAGGTCTTCTGGATCTCCAGATTGCCTTCCACCTTTGAATCCGCCAGACGAAGGACATCGCCTTTATAGTATTCCCAGTCATCATAATCAGGATGCTCGGCAATCGTGAATGTAAAGATCGTATCATCCTTCTGATATCCTGCCGGGGCAGAGTATTCCTTAAAGTAATATGTGATTCCTTTCTGGAAAGCCAGGCCTGTTTCATCCTTGCTCAGATAAAGCCATGCGTAGCCGTCCCGGTAATTGGGAACCAAATTCGTAGGATTATCTGGATCATCAGGTTCAATAGGCTTCCCTTCATCATCGACATACGTCCCATCAGGCAACGCATGCAAGTCGATGTTGCCCGTTGTGAATGTTACAGGTTGGCCAGCAAGCCCGTTCTTTGCATTCACAGGGTAAAGGACAGGATTCCCTTCTTCATCCGTCAGAACATAAACAGCATTATTCAGGCCTTTATCCATCTGCCGCCATTCATGTTTATATACCAGAACCCAGTCAATATTCAGGTTACCGCTGCCGGAGTTTGCACCCGATTCGGTAGAACTGGTCGTGTCCTTGAAACCCTTCATGGTCGCTTCGTTGCTGATCGGTACAGAACCTTCCCCAGTAACACGGGCAGAATAAGTAATCGTAACCTTTGTTCTGTCGGGAATGGTATAGTATCCTGTATATCCACGATAGTAATACGAGATATCCGCCTGGGGATCCGTCTCTATTACAATTGTGGAATAGTCGATAGTGATATTCGTAGCAGAATCCAGCATTTCCATCGGCTGTCCATCATTCAGAGTCAGTTTGTCCGGATTCAGAACAATTTTATATCTCACCATGCCGTTGCTGTCGGCATGTGTAAGCTGCGTTTTATCAACAGCGGGATACTCATAATCAATCGTTACATTGTCTTTGAATGTACCCCACGTAGCTTCATTTCCAAGTTCAACTTTATGATCGGAGGCGGAAATGGAAGCCTGCTCAAGGGCATTCAAAGCATCCAGATCTTTTACGATCAAGAAGTAATAGATCTGGTATACACTATTGAATAAACCATTCCCATCAAGAACAAATTCGCTCTTATCTGCTGTAATGGTCAATGTACCATTATTATCAGTATAGCTCGTTCTGCCACTCTGATTTGCATTGTTCAGATTTGCCCAAGACCATCGTAACTCACCCCAGTCAGAATCCGATCCATTCTCAGGCTTTACAAGCAGCTTCAGGTATGTTCCATTATAACTATCTGTGATCGTCAGTTTATTGTTGCTGTCGAAGCTGTTGTCAGAAACACCATAGAGACTCAGAGTATACCTGAATACAGGATACTCTCTGCCATCAATGGTCGTTGTTCCGACATAGCTGCCCGTCTTTGCCACGCCCTCGCTCTTCGGATAGGATGTTGCCTGATCGGTGATAACCTGGCCATTGACATTCAGTGACGCTTTATTGGTATGTCCATCACCCGAGAAGGCCTGCACCCACTCGTCTGTATTCTTTGTCGTCAGTCTGACAGTAACGGTGCGCTCAGACTCGCTTTCCAGCAGGCCCTGATTCGCTTCTGTCTTTTCACCACTCTTATAGAAGGTCACGACCACCTGAGAATTGCCGGATGTATCTACACTGTAAGATTCTCCTTCCAACAGGCCTTCAACCTCTATGTCGCCCAGCAGGGCATCGATCCAGTGGTTGTCCGAATCGTATTTCTCCGGGAAGGTGTCCGTGAGTACTGCACTGGACAGTCCATCCTTGGGAACATTAAAGCTGATTTCCCAATCCGATGTTCCTGCACTATAAGAAGTGCTCGTTTTCTCAAGAGTGACCTTGTCATCCCCGGGAGGCACGGATCCGCTTCCACCGCCTTGATGGCCATCATCATCACTGACACTGTTATTTACGCTAATATCAGTAATCTTTCCAGAGGTGTCAACCGTCGTCTGGTATGTAATTACATATTTATAAGTGTTGTTCCGGTCGTCGGCTGTATCAGGAATCTGATAACTCCAGGACGTTGCATTTGCCGGATCATTCACGCCAAGCTCCGCCCAGGTCTTCGTGATGGTACGGACCGTTGTGTTGCCATCCATCACGGCAATCGTGATGCCGGTGCCGGAATAGGACATAACATCCGCCGAGTTATTGTGGTCGGTTATCGTCGTTCCCGCGACGCTCTTCAATTGCTGCTCATTAACCGTGATCGTCCAGGGAATGGTCTTGGTGTTGCCATCACCCGAAGCAGTGCCCGCATGCTTCCCGAGGGGATTATAATCGATCTGGTTGCTGACATCTGTGGGCACCGTTATTTCCGGATCCCCGTCAGCCTTGATCTTTACAGTGTTTCCCGTCTGCGTAACGGTTCCCTTTCCGGTAATATTATCGAAATCAACGGAAGCCGTATATGTAATGGTGACGGTCTCCTGATCGTTCATGCTGTTAAGATTTACAACGAACCCATCACCCGTCTCTGTGACAGTGTAGGCAGATGAATTCCCGCTGACCTGAACGCTGCCGCTGTCAAAGTTCAGCGCTGTACCGGTGACGCTGTCCGTGATAACAACATTCTCAGATTTGCCACTGGAACTTGCTGTGATCGTATAATGCACCTTGTTGTCACTTGAACTATATGACCCAGTCTTACTTACAGATGTATCATGGTCCTTGTCGATGGTATAATCCTTTGAAATACCCTGCGCAAAATCAAAGTGACTTTGTTCACCCGTAAACTGACCGTTAATATCTATGGTAATATCCGCATCCGGCGATTTTGCGACCAGAGCCTTCACCGTATCCGAGAAGTTCAACGTGATCGTATTCGTGGCTTCATCATAAGTAAATGTATTGCCCGTATAGGTCTTCCCGCCATAAGTCACATTGAATGTCCCATTGGGTTGTACCATTTTAATGCCGTCCGGAACCTTATAGGTCAGAGAATGTTCCGTATTAAACTGACGGTTTCCCAACTCCTTAAAGCTGAAATGCATAGAATATGTGCGACCAACTTTAACCGTTCCGTCGTTTTCGCTATTTGTTTCGACATTCGATATAACTACATTGTACAGGAAGTCACTCAACTGATCGCTTCCGCTTTGCTGCGCAATCGCATCGTCAGTAACCTTAATGATAATCTCATCACCATTCTTCATGGTGATCGTCAGCTTTTCTTCCGTGCTGAAAGGCAGCAACGAAATCAGAGCCCATTCTCCTGCAGGAATCGTATTCGAGAGAACCGCCTCTTTTTCATCATCATCCAACCAGACAGAGAATACCTGCTCCACACCAAGCTCATCTACGGCCTGCTGAACCGTGATATCTTCTTCTGAATGAACAACTTTGACCAGGTGTTCATCGCTGAAGTCTACATTCTCAACCTGCGCAATAAATTCATCTACGCTGTTATAATCAGTTTTTTTCGAGTCGTTTTTATCGTTGTTTGTATCACCAATTATACCCAGGACTTCTATGAGGTTTTTAAGAGTGACGAAAGTGCCGCCTTCGATGCTGAAATGGCTTATTATCGGCTCATTTCCCCCGTCCACTTCGTACTCAAAGTCCACCGTATAAGCAACAACATATACGGAAAATTCATTATTTTCAAATGTGACGGAACTGGTATCATCAAGGGTATCCTCTACCTGTTCAACAACAGTAGCTTCACCTTCATTGTCAATATGGACAACAGTGGGAGCAGCTTCGGCAGGAATTTCTGCCGGAAGGGCGGCAGGAATGATATTAACCATGATATTGCCATTCGGTTCAATCTCAGTTCCTGAAGCATCCTTGAAAACAATATCCACGGCTGTGGTATAAACCACATTTCCTTCAACTGCGTTTTCTACTGCATCTGCAACTGTCTTTATCTCAACTGTGTCGGCGTAGATCTGAACGCCTGCCGAGAATGCACCTTCAGGGGCATCTACCAGAACCTGCGTTCCGTCTTCCGTCTTAGCCTCCAGATGAACAGCAGGATAAGCTGCTTCTGCAGTCGAATTCGCTTCTGCAGAAGAATCGCTTTCAGATCCTGTGGAACTGTCTTGAGTCTGAACATTGGCATCTTCTTCTATGTAATCCGGATTCACCGGCAGCGCCACGTATCCGATAATGGTCGGATCGTCAAAGGCGTAAGAGAACGAACCAACTTCATGGCTCATGTTGCCTTCGATGGTGATGATGCCGGTATCGGTGACTTTGGAGACAATACCCACATGGTCGACTTCGTTTTCCGCAGATTCAAGGTAACGGAAGAAGACGAGATCGCCCTCGACAGGTGAATATTCTTCAGTTTTGAGATCCTTGTAGATGCCTTTGGCTTTGAGAGCCTGGACCCAGTCGGTACAGCCGGCGGCTCTGGGCACGGCGGTTTCAGGGATCTTGGCATAGTTCAGGCAGAAGGAGACGAACATGGCGCACCAATCGCCGTAGGGGATTCCGTACCAGGCGCCGTAGCGGCTGTAGAAGGATTTGGTGCCATCTTCGTTCAGAATGAAGTTTTCGGATTTGTCATGATAGCCCAGCTGCGTTTTGGCGATCATGATAAGGTCTTTGGACCAGTCTTTGGTATATTCCAGTCCGATAAACATGTATTCCCAGTCGCCCGGGGTTTCTACGCCGGCGTTTTTGTTCGAGTAGCAGGCTTCGGTGTGGGTGTGTTCAGGAATCTGACAGGTGAGTGTTTTGGTTTCGGTGTAGCATGCATCGGTGTGAACATGGGCCTGGGTTACTTCGACCAGTTCGCCTTCTTCGTAACCGCAGATGAGAATCGGATCGGGCTGGATATAGGTGATGACTTCCTGCATGGCAGGCTCGGCTGCCTCGGGAGCTTGCGCAGTTGTGTCAGAGGCGCCGGCGCCTTCAGAGGCGGCTGCAGCAGATCCGTTTTCACCGGAAGCGGCCTCATTGGATGCAGCACCTTCGCTTCCATCTGCTGCGGGCGCGTCTGCCTGATCAGCGGAGGGCGTGACCGGAACATAGGTGATCACTTCTTCCGGTTCGGGATATTCGTAGCAGGCATCCGTGTGAACATGCGGAACCTTCACGGTTTCTTCAGCGCCCTCTTCCAATCCGCAGGTAAGTTCCCGGGTAATGGTATAACATTCTTCAGTATGGGTGTGTTCTGTTAATCCGCAGTAGGTTTCGGTCTCCAGGGCGAAAGCAGGCAGAACGATCGACAAAAGGATAGACGTAATAAGCAGCGTCGACAGAGCGGCTGCCCAGCGGCGTTGTTTCACGTGCACCTTGTGTTTCTTTAATACCTTTTCCTGATTCCTGGAATAAACGCGATTCATAGATGACAAAGATTGGTCTTTCTGTTCGGACATAACAAAAAACCTCCATACCCGGATTTGCGCGCTCATATAATGAATGGGTTGAACATGCTTCTTAATGAAATCTGTGATGAGAGAGGGATGAGGGGAGCATTCATTGTGCTATTGGAGATAATTGTGCGCAAAACCCCTTTATACGTAATAAAAATAATATACCACAATTGTAAATGTTTTCAAGTCTAAAATACAATCTTTTTTTAGTAGAAAAACAGGAAACCTTAAGCCACCTTCTGATGATTTTCATATTTCAAAAAGTGTTATTCTGTGCTACCTTTCTTAACATCGCAAAAAAGCATTAACTTGGTATAAATAAGTGTCCAAACCCATTCATAGACAAATCCGGAAATCGCTGCTTTTCCAAAAAAAGACCAGCCGCCAGACTATGACGGGCTGATCTTTTAATCACTCTTATGAATATTCTTTTAAGTTATTCCGGCAAGGCTTCGGATATATATCCTTTTCCGGCAAGGCTTCGGATAAATCTATCTTACTCCTTCGGGCTCCCCATCATAAGCAAGCCCTTAAGATCGTTATGCTCGTCGACGAGTTTTTGGATCTTGCCGCGAACCTCGTCCCAGTAGGCCTGGGATTTGGTGCGGGCGTCGGCGACGATCTTGGCGGCTTCTTCTTTGGCGGGGCCGGTGATGCTTTCGGCCTCGGTTTTGGCAGCGGTGAGGACTTTTTCGGCTTCTTCTTTGGCGTTGGTGAGGGTGCTTTCCGCTTCCGTTTTCGCCTCGCCGGTAATCTTTTCGGCCTCTTTTTTAGCTGAAGAGGTTATCTCTTCTGCTTTGGCTTTGGCATCACGGTACATCTGTTTGGATTCTTCCAGGCTCTTGTTCTGGATTTCATCGGCCTTGGCCTTTATTTCCGTTTCATAGGCGTCGGCGGCTTCATGGCGCTCTTTTTCGTAGGCGTCTGCGGCTTCGCGATGTTCTTTCTCGTAGGCGTCGGCGGCTTCGCGATGTTCTTTCTCGTAGGCGTCGGCAGCCTCTTTGTGCTGCTTTTCATATTCGTCGGCGCCGCCGATTTTTTCGTCCAGGCTGGCCTTGGTGTTTTCTACATACAGGTCGGCAGCCTTCTGGGCTTCTTCGAAGACTTCGGTGAGCTTCAGGGAAGCTTCCGCGATGGAGCCGGCTTCTTCTATTTTGATTTCTCTGGTTTTGAGCTTGGCCTTCAGGATATCAATTTCCTGATGCAGAAGCTCTACTTCCTGGGCCTGATCCAGCAGCATTTCCAGCAGTTCCGAACGGCTAAGTCTTCTTAATTCTTTATCCGTCATGATATATTGACTCCCTCCCTGTTTCATAGAATAATCTTTATGTTCATAAGGCCTCTGTCAGACTCCGGCAATCGGAATCCGACCGTTCCCGTGTCTTTTCTATAGCCTTCTGTGCCTTTCATTCTACCACCAACATTTGACGAATTCAAGGCATAGTGTTATACTCTCTTTGTTTATCCGTTCCCTCGCAAGATATGAGGTAATTATGTTGAAAAAAAATCTTTCTATATTTGCCGATTCGCTGAAGACGTTTTCCGATTCCCTGAACGAACTGAAGAATGTGAAGTCCCTAACGGGGCTGTCCATGCTCCTTGCTCTGGATCTGGTGCTCAACCTGACGGCATCGATCCAGATTACCCAGAGCCTTCGGCTTTCCTTCAGTTTTATCGCATCTGCCTTGATGGGCATGCTCTATGGTCCCACCCTCGCAGCGCTCTCCTGCTCTCTGGTAGACATCCTCCAGCTGTTCATCAAGCCGACGGGCCCCTACTTTCCGGGCTTTACCCTCTCGGCGGCCTTAACCGGCATCATCTTTGGGCTATTTTTGTACAAGAACCAATGTTCCCTGAAGCGGATCATCATCTCCAAAACGCTGATCAACGTTCTGATTCATCTGCTGCTCAACAGCGTATGGATCACGGTGCTTTACGGCTCCGCCTTCTGGGCCAATCTCCCCGGGCGCATCGTTAAGAACCTCGGTATGCTTCCGGTGGAGATTCTGATTTTATGGCTTATTCTGCCATTTATCAGCAAAGTAAGAAAATCTTAGCTACACCCCAAATATGCGCCTTACATTTTCCTCCAGAGATTCACTGGTCTGTTCCCTCAGGACCTTCTCCTGGGATTCTTTTCCCAGCATGGCGGCGATGTGAGGCGCTCTTAATACGTCCTCCATGGCCTCCTTCCATCGTCCCGCGCAGCCGGATGGCTGGTCGGAAACGACGATATTGGCGCTGGCATCGTCGGAGATTGTGGGGATGGCCATCAGGGAAGCTTCCATGAAGCGGCTGTCCATATGAATCTGCCGGGTGTCCGAATCGGGCGAATGGGGGATCAGCAAGGCGGCGGATCCTGCCAGTGATTCGTATAGAGAAAGCCAGGAGCTGAAGGGAACCACATCGATCCGTTCATCAAAATATTTCAGCTCCGGGGGAAGATCCATCCGGCCGATGATGCGCAGACGGAAGCCTTCGTCCTCCTCCATCAGCGCTTTAATATCCGGCGCGATTTCCTCCAGGTCGGCATAGTGGCCTTTGCCGGCAGCCACATAAGCAAAGACCGGCAGGGCGTCTTTTTCCGGCTGGAAGTGGTTAAGAACCTGGGATGAGAGCACCTGCATTTCATAGCTGATCACGGTTTTCTGCACCAGCACCAGCAGCCAGGGCATGGTGGCGTCCAGATAGTTCTTCATGGGTTCGTCCGGCACCAGCGCGCCGTGGCATTTGGATAAAATATCCGTAACCCCCTCTTCCTCCAGAACGGCGGGATCCGAAATGGAATACCAGAGATCGGTTTTATTTCGTTCCGCATATTCCAGCATCCGTTTCATCCGATTTGAAGGCCGGCACTCATAGGCCACGATTATGTCGGCGCCGCGAAGGAGTTTGTGGCTCAGCTCGTTGATGTCCGTTACAATAGGCGCCAGTCCATATCCCATGAGCTGTTCGCGCAGATGCTCCAGCCTGAAGCGGGTGAAATAGTTGTCTTTTTCGAAGGTCAGGATAATTTTCTGGTTCTTTTCCAGCTTTTTCAGCGGAAGACCGGAAGCGCGGGTAACCAGCTCGGTGAGAATGTCGCCGGGCTTTTTATTTTTGAGCAGATATCCGTGCTCATACCGACGCACCTGCTGCATGGCGGATCCCAGTGGATAGCAGACGATGGGCAGGCCAAGGTCGATGGCGGTTCTTACATTGTACGAATACACCTCCGGAACCATGGGGGTGAAAAGAAACATATCGATATCGTAGCTTAGCGCCAGCTTGGGCAGCTGGGTTTCGCGGTAGGTTTCGATTTGAATATAATGGGAGGAGCGGATTTTTTCGGTGCTCTTCCCGAAATGGATAAATCGGATGGGCAGCCTGCGGGAGGTGACCAGATGGCAAAGCTCTTTAATCAGCTTGAGCCCTTCCAGATCGGACAGGTCGCACAGGAGGCCGATCCGGATTTCGTCGGTCTGTTTGGCTTCGCGGTGGACCTTGGGCAGGATGGTTTTTATCTCCGAAACCACATGGATCTGCTCCAGGCCAGGATAGACGCGTTTGAGGAGGCGGTAGGAATCTTCTGAGAAAACCCGCACTTCCTGACAGGCTTTTAAAAAGTCGTTCCAGTGCTCGCGCCATGTGGTGATGCCGTCAACCTGGGTATCCATGGATTCGTCTTTTGTCTTCAGACAGTGCTCGCAGATATTTTCGGGGGGAATGTCGCAGTATTGATCAAATTCTCTGAGCAGCGCTCTGGAAGGACAGATGGGAAAATAATCGAAAATCATGCAGATCAGCCGGGCGCCGTTTTTCTCCGCGAATTTTATGAAGGCGTCCTGATGATCGTATATGTCGGGATAATCCCGAAGATTTCCGATATAAAGATTGCTGATATTCAGTAGATCGGCGTAGTGGAATACGCCGCCCAGATCGTTCATCCAGATGGATTCCAGGTGATTCTGGTATGCCAGATACAAGAGATAGGCCCGGGCGCGTTTGTCGTAGAAGACATAGCAGATGGCTTCCTGGCGCCGGATGTGATCCCGGGCATAGTTCATGAAGTATTTCTGCGGATTCGCTTCGGAGAAAATCAGAAAGCGGGATCTGCTTAGCTGCGCGGTGAGAATGGAAAAGACGAAGGCTCTGACGTGGCGCAGAGGATCGATTTTAAGATAATCGTCCAGCAGCTGCTGGTAGTTTTCGTGCTTTTCGAGGATCCGTTTGGTGAATTCCTCTTCCATCTGACGATGTATTTCCGGCTTGGTCTCGTGGGTGTGTCCGTGATGGACATACAGGTTCTCCACGGCCACGTTGCGGTAGCCGGCCTGAGAGGCTCTGATGCACCAGTCGCGGCTGGAGCCGTAGCTTTTTTCGAAGATCTGCTGGTCCAAGATGCCGATTTTCTTGATGACAGCTTTATTAAGGGCCATGCAGAAGCCGTCGCCCATGGGAATGGTGGTATATACCGAGCGGATGCGCCGAAAGGCGGCGTCCACCAGGTTCACGGGAAGATCGGCGAAAAGCGCATTTTCCGTGAGGCCATCCGGGAATCCCGTGACAATGCCGAGATTGCTGAACGGGGTGCAGGAGGCGACTGTTTTGTCGCGGACGATGGGCGCAATGAGGCGCTCCAGCCAGCCCTCAGGGACTTCGACGTCGGCGTTGAGGATGACCACGTGATTTTTGGTCATGACGATGCCGCGGTTGACGGTTTTGATCATGCCGATGTTGCGTTCGTTTCTGATCAGCCGGACGTAGTCTTCGTGCTGACGGGCGTAGTCTTCCAGAAAGCGGACGGTTCGCGTGTCGGTGCTGGCGTCGTCCATGAGGATCAGCCGGTACCTAACGGAGGTTCTTTCAATGCTTTTGATGCAGGTAATGAGGGAATCGAAGCTGTTGTAAACCGGCAGCACGATATCCACCACCAGATCGCCCAGTCCTCCGGAGACCTCCTCGGGTCGGCGCAGCCATTTCTCAAGAATCGTGTTGTAGCGGGCGGCGTGTTCGGCGGCAAAAGCAAGCGCACCGTCAGCTTTTTCCTGATGCTGCCGGTGTATTTGATGAATATGCGTTTGCCACTGTCCGTGCCGCAGAATGTCCACGATTTTCTCCTTTTGGGCGTCGCCGCCAGATATATTGTATACGACTATTTATTATGAAACAATCAGATCCGGTCCGCTTGTCTCATAGATTAAACTCTCACGGATGAATGAGACAAAGGGGTCTGACCCCTTTGTCTCATTTTATGTACTTTACGAGAATTGAGCCCTCTTGGATGGATGGCGCGTCGGTTGCAGGAATGTAAAGGTGTTCCTGGGCGTGGGGGGCGTCTTCTGCAAAGGTGCCGTCTTCGCGGCGGATGTAGGTGACGGGAATGGGAAGAAGATTCAGCGCAGCGGATGGAACCGCTCTTTCAGAGGGGGGAATCAGGTATAAAGTTTCCCCTTTGAGGAATTTGCCGCGCTGTTCGATGAAGATTTCGTTGGTGGAAGGATTGTTTTCCAGCACCTTGCCGGCGAATTCGACCTGTTTGATATAGCTGGCGCTGTCGTAGATCTGATCGGCAGGGCCGGGCTGGCCGAGATAAAAACCGGTGGTATAGTCGCGGTGCGAGACCAGGGAGAGCATCTGCTTGTACAGGGGCTTTCCGGCCTCGTAAAGGGCGGGATCTTTTTTCAGATCGTCCAGCGCCTGCCGATAGGCGCGGCAGACCATGGCGACATAGAGCGGTGTTTTCATGCGGCCTTCGATCTTCAGGCTGCATACGCCTGCCTTGATAAGCTCAGGCAGATATTCAATCATGCAAAGGTCCTTGCTGTTGAAAATATAGGTGCCTTCTTCCCCTTCGGTGATCGGGAAATACTCTCCCGGTCTGCTCTCTTCCATGAGGCTGTATTTCCAGCGGCAGGGATGAGAGCACATGCCTAAGTTGCTGTCCCGCCCGGAAAGATAGCTGGACAGAAGGCATCGGCCTGAGATGGAAATGCACATGGCGCCGTGGGCGAAGGCTTCGATCTGCAGCGTTTCGGGGGTATTGGCGCGGATATGGGCGATTTCCTCGAGGGACAGCTCTCTGGCGCATACAATGCGCTTAACGCCCATCTCGTGCCAGAAGGCGAAGGTCTCTGCGTTCGTGGCGCTGGCCTGGGTGCTGAGATGCAGCTCCATGTCCGGCACGACTCTGCGGCAGATGCGGATCACGCCGGCATCGGCGACAATCAGGGCATCGGCTCCGGCTTCCTTCAGAAACAGGAGATATTCCTCCAGGCCGTCCAGATGATTGTCATGGGCGATTATATTGACGGTGACATGCACTCTGACGCCGTTCTGATGGGCGAAGGCGATGCCGTCTTTCAGCTGGGCCCTGTCAAAGTTTTTGGCTTTGGCACGCAGGCCGAAGGCTTCTCCACCTAAGTAGACCGCGTCTGCTCCGTAGAGCACCGCGGTCTTTAATGATTCCATAGATCCGGCAGGGATTAAAAGTTCAGGTATGTTCATCCTAATACTCGTCTTCTCCGTATTCGTGATACTCGCCGTTCTCGTCGTACCAGCCTTCTTCGCTGTATTCGTGGTACTCGCCATATTCATCGTACCAGCCCTCTTCCTCGGATTCGGCATCCGGGTCGTAGGTGCCGTTCTGAACGGCGAGGAATTCGTCGTAATCGGCGGTGAACAGGTGCTCGCCGGAGCCATCGTCAAAGCCGATGAAATACAGCCAGTCCCCTTCTGCGGGGTTCAGCACGGCTTCGATGGCCGTCTGGCCGGGGTTGCAGATGGCGCCTACCGGGAATCCGGAGTACATGTAGGTGTTGTAGCGGGAGTCAATTTCCAGGTCGGAATAGCTGACGTAGTCTTCACCGGTACCCTCTTTTTGCAGGGCATAGAGAATGGTACAGTTCAGTCCCCAGGGCAGTCCTGCTTCATTACGGTTGTAAAGGACGCGGGAGACCTTGGGCGCTTCTTCCGCCAGCATGGCTTCACGCTCGATACAGGAAGCCATGGTCATAACCTGATCGATGGTCAGTCCCATTTCGTTCATTTGCTGTTTCCACAGAACGTGGCGCTCCCATTTCCGTTCGAATTCACGGAGCATACGTTTCACAATGCCTTCCGCGCCGTTGGACGGGATGATCTCGTAGGTATCGGGCCAGAGATAGCCCTCCAGGAGATATTCGCGGTCGCTTCTGCGGTTGATGTAGCCGTAGTAGTCGAAGTCGTAGTCGGTGCGGTTGCAGGCGGCTTCGAATTCGCTGGCCAGGCAGATGTTCTGCTCTTCCAGGTATTGTCCGATCTGCCGGATGGACCAGCCCTCAGGGATGGTGATGGTGACAGATTCGGCTTTTCCACCTTCCTGCAGTACATCCATGATGGTTTCGTCCGGCATGCCGTCCACAATTTTGTATACGCCGTACTGGAAGTTGTTTTCGGCTCCGGTGAGCTTGGCCTTGATTCTGAACAGCAGGACGTTGTCGATCAGGCCGGCTTCCTTAAGGAGCTCTCCGATTTCCTTGGCGGTGGATCCTTCGGGGATGTTGATGGTGATCACTTCTCCGTTGGGATCGTAGGTTCTGAATTCGTCTGTTTTGATAAAGTTAAAGGTAGTGCTGTAGCTTGCGACCATAATGCCGCCCAGCAGTAAGGCTGCGCCGATGAAGATCACCGCGTTTTTAATGTTCCTGGCACAGAACTTCAGGAGGCGGTTGATCCCGTCAACGATAAGTGCGCCTACTTTTGCCATATTGCTTCACCTCAGATATTTTCTTTCTTTAAAAACCCGTCTGCTGACCAACTTCCAGAATCACGGGAAGGATCATGGGACTGCGTTTGATTTCCTGCCACAGGTAGTCTCTGAGTGCTTCACGGATGGCGCTCTTGACGCTGGCCCAGTCCATCTGGGACAGGGAATCGTATTCGCTGAGCACACGGGATACAACGCGGCGGCAGCCGTCGATCAGGACCTCAGATTCTTTGACATAGACAAAGCCGCGGCTGACGATTTCCGGTCCGGAGACGATTTTTCCGGTTTGATGATCGATACCGATGGCCACAATCATCAATCCATCTTCCGAGAGGATCTTGCGGTCTCTGAGGACCACGTTGCCCACATCGCCGACGCCCAGGCCGTCAACCAGCACGGGCTCCACGTCGATGGAATCCAACTGCGTGGCGCTGTAGGAATCCAGCTTAAGGACGCTTCCGTTTTTGAGGATAATGGTGTTTCTGTCGTCGTGGCCCATGGATTTTACCAGGTCGGCATGGGCTTTCAGGTGTTTGAATTCGCCGTGGACCGGGATGAAATATTTGGGCTTGACGAGGCTGTAAATCAGCTTGAGCTCTTCCTGGGAGGCATGTCCGGAGACATGAGCATCCTGGTAAGTGACTTTGGCGCCGCGCACCATCAGGTCGTTAATGACCTTGGTGACGGTTTTTTCGTTTCCGGGCACCGGGCGGCTGGAGAAGATGACAGTATCTCCTTCCTTGATTTCAATGGCTTTGTGTTCGCCGCTGGCCATGCGCGAAAGCGCTGCCATGGGCTCGCCCTGAGAACCGGTGGTAATGATCACCAGCTCATCATCGTCGTAGTGTTTCATTTCGGAGATGTCGATCAGCACGCCGTCGGGGGCTTCCAGGTAGTCCAGCTCCAGGGCGGTGTTGATGACATTGACCATGCTGCGGCCGACGCAGACAACCTTGCGGCCGACCATGGCGGCTGCATTGATGATCTGCTGGACCCTGTCCACGTTGGAGGCGAAGGTGGCCACCAGGATGCGGCCCTGGGTCTGGGGGAACATCTCCGTAAAGACCTTGCCGACTGTCCGTTCGCTCATGGTGTAGCCCGGGCGCTCGGCGTTGGTGGAGTCGGATAAAAGAGCCAGTACTTTTTTGTGTCCCAGCTCGGCGAAGCGCTGCAGGTCGATGACGCCGCCATGAATGGGGGTAAAGTCTACTTTGAAATCGCCGGTATGGATGATCACGCCGGCGGCCGTGGTGATGGCAAGAGCTACCGCATCGCCAATCGAGTGGTTCGTCCGGATAAACTCGACTTTAATGCTGCCGAGTTCGACGCTGTCGCCGGGCTGTACCAGGTGGAGATTGGCGGTTTTGATGGCAAACTCTTCAATTTTGGACCGCACCAGACCGAGGGTCAGGCGGGTTCCATAGACGGGCACGCGGAATTCCCGCAAAAAGTAAGGGAGCGCGCCGATATGATCTTCGTGGCCGTGGGTAAGCACGATGCCGCGGATTTTGCTGTAGTTTTCGCGCAGATAGCCAAAGTTGGGGATAATGGAGTCGATTCCTGGCATGTTGTCGTCCGGGAACGCCTGTCCGCAGTCGATGATGATGATGTCTTCCCCGCATTCGATGAGGGTCATGTTCATGCCGATCTGATCAAGGCCGCCGAGGGGGATGATCTTCACGGATTTTCGTTCTTTGGCTGTGCTGGTTGCAGCGCTGCGCACGCCGGATGCGGCGAGCGCTACGGATTTTCTGGTTTTGTTTCTTGTGTAATTGCTCATTCTTATCGCTTTCTGTATGTTCTGCTGTTTATTCTTCTATGTTAAGTTCGTAGTCTTCGGCTGCCCGGAAGAATATGTCGGATACTGTGTCAAATTCGTCGGCCGGCAGGTCGTTGGTGGCATAGATTAAGAGATCGCTGTAGTCGTCGGTGATTTCAAAATCGGCTTCTTCCCGGCTGCAGATTTTAAGGATGAAGGCTTCTTCTTCGTCGCTGTCCTCGTCTTCCAAATCTTCCTCGTAGATATCTTCATCGGGTTCAGTGAGGGATGTGAGGAGGTAAAACCGGCCGTCCTTTTCGAGGCTGTCCAGGACGATCATGGAACCGGTGGTTTCTTCTTTCAGGTCTTTTACATTGATCCAGTCGAGATTTTCCAATTGCTGTTTATTCATGATAATTCATTTCTCAATTCTTTTTTATGAAAGGCTTTTTCTACTTCCTGCTCGATTTCTTCGCGGCTGTGATTGTCAATATATTGCTGCAGGATCAGTCTGGCCGCCAGCTGATCGACAACCTCTTTTCGCTTGCTTTTGCGGCGGATGCCCGCTTCCAGGAGCGGCTGGGTCGCTTCCCAGGTAGTCAGACGCTCGTCCTCCATAATGACCCGGACCAGATAAAGATCCCTTTCAAGCCTGTGTTGGAAGGCGAGGGCTTTTTCTGCGCTCTTCCCGATTTTGCCGTCCATGGTGAGCGGCAGTCCCAGCACAATAAGATGAATGTCATTTTCTTCGCAGATGGCGCGAATGCGGCGAACCGTCTGCTTGAGATTGACTTCATCTTCGCGTTTGATCGTTTCTACCGGCGACGCAAGAAACAGGGTCGGGTCCGTCATGGCCACCCCTACCGTTTTGCTGCCGTAGTCCAGTCCAAGGAGTCTCAATTTTCGGGATTCCTCGGTTTTTCAAGCTTGTGGTACTCTACAAAGGAGCGGACAAGCTCTTCGATGATCTCGTCGCGGTCGATTCGGGCGATTTTCCCGCGGCTTCCGTTGTAGCTGGTGATATAGGTGGGATCTTCAGACATGATATAGCCTACCATCTGGTTGATGGGGTTATAGCCTTTAATCTGAAGCGCTTTGTACACATCAATCAATACATCTCTGACAGATTCTTCAGGTTCGGAAATGATCTTGAAATACTGTGTGCCTTTCATGTCCTGTTCGCTCATGTCTGCCTCCTTTACGTTTCGGTAGGTCTGCCTGTGTTTGCCTTTCGGCGGGTATGCCTGAGCCGGCCTTGCGGCAGGTCTGGCTTTGCTTGCCTGTGTTGGCCTATGCTTGCCTTGCGGCAGGTATGCCTGAGCCGGCCTTGCAGCAGGTCCGGCTGTGGGCCGCCGCAGCAAAGATTAGTTCCCGGTCAGCTCTGCTTTTAAAATCTGACTCAGACCGGAAGCCTGATGGTTGGTGCTTCTCGCATCTGTATAGCCATTGATTCTTACTGTTACAATTTCCCCTGCGTGAAAACCTGCTTGTGCCGTAGAGCCTGCTTCACCACGCGCCTCATCAGGTGTGCATACGGCTACACGCAGATAGCCGGGGGTTGTGCCGATCCATTCCCGCTCGCCGATCTGCTCTTCCAAAAGCAGCTTAACGGTTTTTCCTTGCATAGCATCCATGAAGGCTTTTGTGCTTTTGGCGGTTACGTCCAGCAGGTCTCTTACGCGCTGCTTTTTGACAGTTTGCGGGATCTGATCTTTTCTTGCGCCGGCAACGGTTCCTTCCATACGGGAATAGGGAAAAATGTGCGCCTCAGCAAAGGCGATTTTCTCAGCAAAAGCGAGGGATTCCTGATGATCCTGCTCGGTTTCTCCGGGAAAACCGGCGATAATGTCTGTGGTGATGGCGGCGTCTTTAAAATGCTCTCGAAGCAGCCGGACAGCTTGTTCAAATTCGGCGGCCGTGTAGTGCCGGTTCATGGCCTTCAGGGTTTTGTCTGATCCGCTTTGCAGTGAGAGATGGAAATGAGGGCAAAGTTTAGTTGCTGTTTTCAGGCTTTCTACAAATTCAGCGGTGATCAGTCTTGGCTCTAAGGAACCAAGGCGGATTCGTTCAATTCCCTGCATATTCTGTAGTTTCAGGATGAGATCGGCTAAGTAGCTGCCGATAAAGATGCCTTGCCTCTCTGCCGCATTGTAGGATATTTCCTGCCAGTCGAGCCCGTAGGAGCTTAGATGGATGCCAGTGAGTACGATTTCTTTGTATCCTTGCTGCGCTTTTTGATTGGCTTCTTCGACGATTTCTTCGATGGGGCGGCTTTTCAGGGGTCCTCTGACAAAGGGAATAATGCAGTATGAACAGTATTGGCGGCAGCCATCCTGTATTTTGATGACAGCGCGGGTTTTCATGCGGATGATGTGCTGCTCCTGGCTGTCTGGCGTAGGCATGCGCATAGCTGAAATGGACGCAGGGCGCTGGTGATCCGAAATTGAATGCAGCGATTCTTTTACAATTTCTACCAGCTGCTCTTTTTTCTGGTTGGATACTGCCAGATCGATGACACCTTCTAACATCAGTTCGTCATCGCGGTCAACGTAGCAGCCCGTGGCAACCACAAGGGCTTTGGGATTTTGCGTGCGGGCCCGGTGGATCATTTGCCGGGATTTTTTGGCTGCGACCTGGGTAACCGTGCAGGTGTTTATGATATATACATCGGCAGGATCATGGAATTCAACCATTTGAAATCCTGACTGTTTTAAGGCTTCCATGATCTGTGCGGATTCATAACTGTTGACTTTGCAGCCCATGGTACAGATCGCGGCCCGGTATGGATGCTGATTGGGCATTCGAAAAGAAACTCCTTTGATCTATTTCGCAGAAGCAGTCTTCTGTGAAATGCCTAAACGAATTCAATATACTATTATAACCAATAACGCCGAGAAATACAAGGGTTTTTGAGATTTAAGGATGTATGTGATAAAAGAGACTGCTATCTGTATATCAAGTTTTTTCGGTTTTTTGCTTATATGGAAAGTTTCTCACTATTATTTAAATTATTCTATAAAAATGTTACTATAGATTCAATTTTAACTCTTCCATATAATTCTATAATCTGATATGATTACCAGATAAAGCGCCAAGCAGCATCCAAACTGCGCTTAATCTAACAGTAAAGGAGATTACCAATAATGAACATTTTAGGAATTTTCTCGAATTATGAATCCAGATTACAAAAAGAAATTCCAGCTCTAAAAAATAACATCTCTCATTCTCCGCCCGGCAAACTTGTTATTTGGAAAACTAAAGGGAAAAAACGATTTTATCTGTATTCCGGAAATGGAAAGCTCAGAAAAAGAACCTCGATTTCCATCAAAACAATGGATCAGGAATTGCTCAAGCGTTACGCACTTAAAGCTTACGATGAAGCTCGATTGAAAGATGCTGAGATTGAAAACAAAGCCATATTGGCTTTTAAACGTGTCATCTATAAAGAATATGGCGCAGAAGCAGGTGCGTTTCTCACTCATGTGATGAAATTGTTCGCTTCTTCTGAGGAATATCGATCTCTATTGATGACCGAAGACGAAACAGAATGGGCTGCCGCTCCGTACGAAAAGAAAACAGAGCGCCCCGAAGAGCTGAAATATACTTCCCAAAATGGATTGAAATGTCGATCAAAATCAGAAGCGATTATTGCCAGCATTCTGGAAGCCAGAGGAATATCCTTCAGGTACGAGCAGGCTTTACATGTTAATGGCATCACCTATCATCCTGATTTTACCATTTATGATAGAACAACAGGACAGATTATCTATTGGGAGCATTTCGGAAGTGTTGATAAACCGAATTACCGGAGAAAAATGCTAAAAAGAATCAATGACTATGCCAGTATCGGAATTTATCCGATGATTAATATGATCACGTCTTTTGAAACAGGAGATGCACCCTTTGATTATCGAGCTGCAACTGCACTTGTAGACTATTTCTTCGGGGTGATCAAATAGATCTGATGCCAAGCATCATGCCGAAAACAAAAAGAGTCAAGAGTTGATGCCAAACAGGCTTTTTGATCTGATTTGGCATCAAGAGTGTCAGCCAATTCATGACAACGTGATGCCAAAACATCAAATTGAGGACATTTGGCATCACAACGGTAAGTCTATCACTCGAAAAGTGACGCCAAAACATTAATTTGAGGACATTTGGCATCACGGCAGGAACGTTATCCATCAAAAAGTGATGCCAATCAGGGTATTTTCGACCATTTGGCATCACCGAGGTCGGAAAACCCTCGTCATGATGATGCCAAACAGGGATTTTTAGGACATTTGGCATCACGAGGAACCTTGCCATCTTCGAAGACGCTGTGAAAATATGGAAAACCGGCTGTGGTAGCATGGATAACTGATAAGATTCACCCATAAATGGGCAAATCTTATCAGTTATCCACACTGCCACACCGTAGCCGGTTTCCCACATTTTCACAGCACTACTACTGCCAAACAATGATAGATCTTTTATAGTCACGGCGAACAGTTTAGGATTTCTAAAGAATCCGGTTCGACGTGGCACCTAAAGAAAAGAACCTCTACGCCGGCTTTTTGGGCTTGTTCAAGTGCTTCACCGAATTCCGGATGAGTGGCCGTATTTGCTCTTACCTCTGCTATGCCATCCATTTGGATGACGAAAGCGATAATAGCGTGATAACCTTGCTGTTTTGCTTTAATCAGTTCGTGAATATGCTTGACGCCCCGCTGAGTGGGGGCATCGGGAAAATATCCGATTCCACCGATTTCCAGCGTACACCCTTTGACTTCCATCAGATATTGTTCTGAACCACGTTTCATGTGGAAATCGATGCGCGAATCTCCAAAAGTGAATTCAGGTTTTATCGAGTCATAGCTCTGTGTTTTCAGGTATTCCATTACAACTTTGTTGGGAGCCTGACTGTCGATATTGAAAAGGATCCCGTTTTCTTTTCGTACAGCTATCAGATCATATTTTGTTTTACGACTCGGTGTTCCTGGTGCAGTCAGCCATACCTCTGCCCCGGGAATCAGGAGTTCTTTGCATCTTCCGGTGTTTTTAACATGGACTAATTCAGAATGACCATCTATTTCGACTTCGGCAGTAAAACGGTTAGGACGTCTAAGAAAAACCGCAGGAGTCACATTGTTGTATCGCATAGGATAACTCTCCCACTATTGATTACACACATAAATCCCTCTGACCGTCAGCGTCAGAGGGATTTAAAATGGGACAATACATTTTTCAAGAGGTCATATTTTGGGTTAAGCCCTTGAGCCTCTCTGATTCCTTCACTTGATCCTTACGGGGTCAGTCTCTTGGGGCTGCGGAAGAGGAACATGGCTTCGTTGATGTGCAGACCGCAAAGAAGCATGGTCAGACGGTCCAGACCAAGGCCAAATCCACCGTGGGGCGGGCAGCCGTATTTGAAGAATTCGAGATAGAACTTGACATCTTCTGCCAGGCCTTTTTCTTCGGCCTGTTTTTTCAGGATTTCATAACGATGTTCACGCTGTGCGCCGGTAGTGATTTCAGTGCCGCGCCAGATCAGGTCATAGCCCTGAGGAATGCCGTTCTCATCGCGCATATGATAGAAGGCGCGTTTTTCAGCAGAATAGTCTGTGACGAAAAGGAATTCCGAGCCATAGTGCTTCATGGACCAGTCATAGCTCATGCGTTCCGCATCGGTTGTTAGATCGCCCTTGTCAAAATCGGAAACTTCATAACCATAGTCTTCCTTCAGGCCGGCATAGAGCTCATCGAGCGTTACAATGGGGAATGGCTTGTCTGGTACAACTACCTCAACGCCAAATTGCTCTTTAATGGCATCGCCGTAAGCTTCTTTCACTTTAGAAAGCGCATAGATCAGCAGCTGCTCTTCCAGTTTCATAACATCCCTGAAGCTGGTAATATAGCTGAATTCCAGGTCGAATCCGGTAAACTCAGTTGTATGCTTGCTGGTATAGGACTTTTCAGCGCGGAAAACGGGGCCTACCTCAAAGATCCGTTCAAAGCCGCTGGCCATGGCCATCTGCTTGTAGAACTGAGGCGACTGTGCCAGATAGGCGGAACGGTCAAAATACTTGACTTCAAATACATCGGATCCGCTTTCAGAGGCGGCAGCAATCAGCTTGGGCGTATGAATTTCCATGAAATTACGATCCAGAAGAAACTCTCGCATAGCAGCTGTCATTACCGTCTGCGCCTTGAAGAGGAGCTGGTTCTTGTCGGTACGAAGATCAATCCAGCGATAATCAAGCCGCTCGTCAATGCCGGAACGGGGAACGCCGGGGCGTTTCTTGGTAGCCGGAATCTCTTCACGCTGAATCGGAAGCGCTGCTGCTACAGACTCAATCTTGATGGAAGTGGGCAGAATTTCAATTCCGTTGAGCTTGACATATTCGCTTTCATAAGCGATTCCCGTGACGGATACAACGCTGTCTTGCGTGATCTGAGACAGGACTGCCAGCAGTTCAGGATGCTTCTCTTTTTCGATAGTTACCTGTGCTTTACCGGTGATATCTTTCAGTACCAAAAACGCCATTGCTTTTCCATCGCGGAAATTTTCAACAAAACCCTGCAGAAGGATTTCCGTTTCCAGGTGCTGACGGATTTCACCCAAATACACTCTTTCCATTACTCCATACCTCGATGTTAAAAAATATCAGTTTGCAAGCGTCTTATAGAAGGCGCCAAATGAACAAAAATTGATGCAAAACACGGATAGGACGGCCCACTTGGCTTTGCATTCAGTTCGTCAAAGCAATCACTTGTCTTCAAACTCAGCCCGGCAAAGCAATCTCTTGACTAAGGATAAAACTCCCCAAAAGACCTTTAATTACCGCTCTCCTTTTACGGCAAGAACAGCCTCTTCCAGGGAAACAACCTGCTGATCGGAGGTTTCCATATTCTTCAGGGCGACTTTCCCTTCCTTGGCCTCTTCTTCACCGATGAGCACGATAAAGGGAACGCCGATGCGGGAGGCGTACTTCATTTTCTGCTTCATGCCCTTTACGAGAGGGTAAATATCGGTTCGGATGCCGGCATCTCTGAATGCGGCTGCCGCTTGAAGAGCCGCGGGCATTTGCGCATCCGACATGGGAATAACCAGCGTGCTGATCAGGGTTTTGCGCTTGGCGCCAATCACGCCTGCATCCAGCAGCTGAGAGAACAGTCTGGTCAAGCCAATGGAAATGCCGATGCCAGGCATCTGCTTTTTGGTATAAAAGCCGGTCAAATTGTCGTAGCGGCCTCCGGAGCAGACACTTCCAAGCTGCGGATAATTATCCAGACGGGTCTCGTAAACGGTTCCGGTATAGTAGTCAAGGCCACGGGCAATGGTAAGGTCCACCTCGAAGGAATCGTCCGGCATGCCAAGCAGACGCATCTGGCTGACTACTTCGGAAAGCTCGGCGGTGCCCTCTTTAAAGGTTTCGTCCTCAATAGGAAGGGCCGCGACCTTGGCCAGAATCTCGTCCGTGGTGCCCTGAATGTGGATCAGTTCGAGAATCTGATCAATTTTATCTGCGGAGATACCCAAGGATTCCAGCTCTTTACGGACATTTTCTTCGCCGATTTTGTCCAGCTTGTCGATGGTTCTCAGCACATCCGTGATCTGCTCGGAAAGACCGAGGGCTTTGAAAAAGCCGTTTAACACTTTCCGGTTGTTCAGGCGAATGGTGAAGGGACCGAAATCCAGCTTTTTGAAGACATGATAGATGACGGAAGGCATTTCCGCATCATAATAAAGCGGCAGCGCCTCCTGGCCGATGACGTCGATATCGCACTGGTAGAACTCACGGAAACGGCCTTTTTGAGGACGTTCGCCGCGGAATACTTTGCTGGTCTGATATCGTTTAAAGGGGAAGGTCAGATCATTTTCGTGCTGCGCCACGTAACGGGCCAACGGAACGGTCAGATCGAAACGCAGAGACAGGTCATGATCGCCCTTCTGGAAACGATAGATCTGTTTTTCGGTTTCACCGCCGGCCTTGGCCAAAAGAACTTCGGAAAGCTCGATAGTCGGCGTGTCCAGCGGCAAAAAGCCAAAGGCTTCATAGACACCGCGGATGGTGTCCAGCATGTCGTTAAAGAGAATCTGGTCTTCCGGCAGCAGCTCCATAAAACCGGTAAGGATCCTTGGTGTTACCATGTTTTTCTCCTATTCAAAGTCAATAGCTAAAAGACTAATAATTGCTTCTCGATTCAGTTCTTTCAAGAGGAAAAGACTAATAATTGCTTCTCAGTTCAGCTCTTTCAAGAGGTTCAGATAGACGTTCATGCCCTTCTGAAGCCAGCGGTTGCGGATGCTGTTGGCCCCGTCCTCGCTGTCGGCCGTCATTTCAAAAGACATGACGCTGCGGTCGCCGTCAAAGATATGACAGGTTACTTCGAAATGATCCTGATCATGCATATGGATGTCGGCGGTTGCTTCCATCAGGGGCGTTTCGCGAAGAAGGGAATCGCCGGCGTAGGTCCGGATATCTTCACGGATGCTGTGGGGAATTCGGTTTCGGAACATGCCGACAACCTCATCGCCTTCCGGAAGGAGGGTGTAATAAAAGTTATCGTCGGTTCTGGATTTGATTTTTACGACCAGTCCCTGCTCTTCCAGTTCATCCATGCAGTTTTGAGCTGTAAAGTAATCCATGTACATGTGGTAGATCACGAAATCCACCAGGTCGGTTTCGGCGATGTTTTCTTTTTCGTGTATCATATAGAGCAAGATCAGCTTGCTTTCGGAAAGTGGATGCTCCATATATGCTCCTTTGATGTGAGATGAATAGCGGACTGAATCAGTGTTTTGTGTTTATGCACCGGAAGAAATGTCGTCTTCCGGCGCTGCAGCGTTAGCTGCTTTTGAAGATGCTTCTGCAAAAATCGTTTTTTCTTCCAGCGCCTTCCACAGTTCTTCTTTTCCCTGGCCGTTCAGGCCGGAGAAGGGATAAACCGAAGCGGAAGGAATGCCCAGTGCATTCGCCAGGACTTTTTTCTGATGAGGCAGCTGGTTGCGGGTAACTTTATCGGCCTTGGTGGCCACAATAATCGTCGGGACCTGATAGTAGCGAAGCCAGTCCATCATCATCTTGTCGTCGGCGGACGGCTCATGGCGGATATCCACTAAAAGACAGATTACTTTAAGGCTTCTTCGCTCCTTCAGATAGCTCTCGATAACCTGCCCCCACTTGGCCTGCTCCTGTTTGGAAATCTTCGCATAGCCGTAGCCGGGAAGATCGACGAAATACAAAAGATCGTCAATGGCATACCAGTTGATGGTACGGGTTTTTCCAGGAACGGAGCTGGTTCGGGCAAGGGCATTTTTACCCGCTCCTTTGCGGCCCAGCAGCGTGTTGATCAGGGTAGATTTTCCCACGTTGGACCGGCCTACAAAGGCAATTTCCGGAAGGGTTTCTTCCGGAAACTGGGATTTTTTGCCGCAGACGCAGAACAGTCCGGCATTCTGGCCTCGCCGCCAGACGGGCTGTTTAGGGCTCATCAGACATTCCTCTTAACTCTTTGTCTGGAACCGGATGGGTTTCCTGAACCGGAAGAAGGCCTTCCGCTCTCTTCGAATTCCTGAGAGATATTGTTTCTTTTCTTTCTCTGGTGCACTTCGCCGGTTTCGATAATCGCTTTTCCCTCGCCGGTGATCACATCCTTGGTGATAATAACCTTGGAGACATTTTCCATGGAAGGCACTTCGAACATCAGATCCTGCAGCGCATTTTCCATGATGGACTTCAGGCCTCTGGCGCCGGTTTTGCGCTCGGTGGCCAGTCTGGCCACTTCCATCAAAGCCTCGTCCTCGAAAACCAGTTCCACATCATCCAGAGAAAACAGCGCCTGGTATTGTCTGGTCAGGGAGTTTTTGGGCTCCTTTAAAATACGAACCAGGGATTCTTCATCCAGCGGATCCAGGGCTACTTCCACCGGCAGTCGGCCGACAAATTCAGGGATCAGACCGAATTTGATCAGATCCTGCGGCTGTACCTGGGAAAGCAGCTGCGCATCCTTGGCCTTCTGGTCAGCAGCGGGCGTATCGGAAAGATTAAAGCCCATGACCTTCTGGTTGGTCCGGTTTTTGATGATCTTCTCCAGACCGTCAAATGCGCCGCCGCAGATGAACAGGATATGCGTGGTATCGATCTGCAGAAACTCCTGCTGCGGATGCTTTCTTCCGCCGTTGGGGGGAACGTTGGCAACCGTGCTTTCGAGAATCTTCAAAAGCGCCTGCTGGACGCCCTCGCCGGAAACATCACGGGTGATGGAAGGATTCTCAGACTTGCGGGCAATCTTATCGACCTCGTCGATATAGATGATGCCATGTTCAGCCCGTTCGATATCGAAATCGGCGGCCTGAATCAGCTTGAGGAGCACGTTCTCTACATCTTCGCCTACGTAGCCGGCCTCTGTAAGGGTCGTGGCATCGGCAATGGCAAAGGGAACGTTAATGATCTTGGCCAGGGTCTGGGCCAGGTAGGTTTTACCTGAACCGGTGGGGCCGATCAGCAGAATATTGCTCTTCTGCAGCTCCACATCTTCGATTTTGTCGCGCACCTGGGTGCGCTTGTAGTGATTGTAAACCGCAATGGCCAGGGCCTTCTTGGCGGCATCCTGCCCGATGACATATTCATCGAGATAGGACTTGATCTCCTTGGGCGTCATAAAATCAGCTGCGTAGAACTGATCATCCATCTCGGAAAATTCTTTTTCGATTATGTCCGCGCACAGATCCACACATTCATCGCAGATGAAAACGCCGTTGCCGGCGATCAGCCGTTTAACCTGATCCTGCCCCTTTCCGCAGAAGGAACAGCAGATGCGTTTACGATCATCCATTCTTGATGGCATATGGTTTCCTCTTATTTCTTCTTCGTGATAATCTCGTCCACCAGTCCGTAGGCGACCGCTTCTTCGGCAGTCAGCCAGTTGTCACGGTCGGTATCTTTCTCGATGACTTCCAGAGGCTTGCCGGTATTGTCAGCGAGAATCTGGTTCAGGCGCTCCTTCATGCGGAGGATATGCTCGGCCTGAATTTTAATATCGGAAGCCATGCCCTGGGAACCGCCGGAGGGCTGATGGATCATGACCTCTGCGTTAGGAAGGCAGTACCGTTTGCCCTTGGTGCCGCCGGCCAGCAAAAAGGCGCCCATGCTGGCAGCCATGCCCATGCAGATGGTGGAAACATCCGCGCGGATCAGCTGCATCGTGTCATAGATGGCAAGGCCGGCCGTTACGGATCCGCCGGGGCTGTTGATATACAGCTGGATATCTTTGGTGGGATCTTCGCTCTCCAAAAACAGGAGCTGCGCCACAACCAGGGATGCCGTTACATCGTTGACTTCATCACACAACAGGACAATACGTTCTTTCAGCAGACGGGAATAGATATCAAAAGATCTTTCGCCGCGGCTGGTCTCTTCCACAACAACCGGTACAAGAGCATTATTAATCTGACTCACAGTTTTTCCTCCTAAAATAATGGTTTAAATCAAAATGAAGGCCCGGGAAAACCGGGCCCTTTCGTTTTCGCTTTTCCTTGCGTTCGTTAAAAGCTGCCTTAAAAGGCTGATATCTTAGTCGATCGCGTTCTCAACCAGGAAATCGAGCGCCTTGGTGTTCAGCAGGCTGGCAGCGATATCTTTACGCATGCTTTCGGTGATGTTCTCCGTCAGCTTATCCTTCTCCATGCCGTACATTTCAGCCATGCGGGTGATTTCGGCATCGATATCTTCCTCAGAAGCTTCCAGGCTCTCAGCCTTGGCGATGGCTTCCAGAACCAGGTTCTCCTTCAGTCGTCTTTCGGCGTCGGGACGAATGGTTTCCAGCAGGCTCTCGCGAGTGGTGCCGGTATACTTCATGTACTGCTCCATGTCGATGCCCTGATAACGCATGTTCTGGGCATACTCATTGTACATTTCTTCGACCTGCTCGTCCACCATGGGAGCGGGCATATCCATGGAAGCGCCTTCCACTACCTGATCCAGCAGCTTATTCTTCAGATCTGCTTCAGCCTGTTTCTGCTTGCGCTCCAGCAGGTTCTTCTTCAGATCTTCTTTGTACTCGTCCAGGGTATCAAACTCGGAAACGTCTTTTGCAAACTCATCATCCAGCTCGGGCTTTTCATCAGCCTTGATGCTGTTCAGGGTTACGTTAAAGACAGCAGCCTTGCCGGCCAGATCCGCTGCATGATACTCTGCGGGGAAGGTAACATTTACATCGAAGTTCTCGCCGATGTTCTTGCCGACGATCTGATCTTCAAAGGTGTCAATGAAGGAATGAGAACCCAGCTTCAAGTCGTAGCCTTCTGCCTGGCCGCCGTCGAAGGCTTCGCCGTCCACGGTGCCAAGGTAGTCGATGTTAACGGTGTCGTCCATCTGAGCGGCACGGTCGGTTACATCGATTTTACGGGCATTCTGGTTCTGCACTCTCTCCAGCTCTGCCTGAACATCCTCGTCGGTAACTTCGACAGGTTCCTGATCCTTTTTCAGGCCTTTGTACTCGCCAAGGGTAACCTCTGGCTTGATAGCAACTTCAAAGTTAACCTTGATGGGCTCGCCCTCTTTGATCTCGCCGTCCAGCGAAGGAGTAGGACGGGACATGACTTCAAGACCCTCTTCCTCAACCGCTTTTGCATAAGCATCAGGAAGGATCTCGTTCAGGGCATCATCATAAAAAACCTCTTTTCCGTACATACGGATAACCATCTGATAAGGAACTTTACCTTTACGGAAACCGGGGATCGATATCTGTTTTTTCTGTTTGTTATAAACGTCGCGAATTGCTTTTTCAAAATCTTCAGCGCTGATCTCCAAAGACAGCTTTACCATGGAGCCGCCTAAGCTTTCTACATTACTCATAAAAACCTCCTAAGATATGGACATACCTAAATTGCAATTATACACGATAAGGCCTGTTGGTGTCAATAGTTTCGTTCATTTACGCATCATCCTGACGATCATGCGCATCCGGCCGGGAAAAAAGAGCCGGTCCTGCTTCACGTGCCCGCCAGGGGAAATGCGCCGTCCCTGCCTCACGTGCCTGCCTGAGGCATTTCGTCTTTGATAATCCGTTCCTTCCGGTGCTCCGCCCCGATAAACAAAAGCGCGCCCACCGTATAGCCATAGAGCTGCACCACGGACAGCAGCGTGGTAATAACGACGGAAACCGTGAAGCTCACCGCCACATTTTCAATGCCTCCCAGAAGCAGCGTCGTCAGCAGCGAGAAGACAATGGAAAAGACCGAGGTGATAAAGCTGATGAAGGCGAAGACCCCCATGCTGCGCCACATGCGGCCCTGCAGGATGAAGAATACATAGCGGATGTTGTCAAAGGCCATTCTGCCCCTCAGGGCAGCGGTCGTGGCAGTGCAGCTTTGCAGGAGGCTGACCAGAATCACCAGCAGCACCATCCCCACCATGGCAAACAGTCCCAGAAGCGGCATAAGCATCATGGAAGAAAGCAGCATCACCGCGCTGATGACGCCGAAAAGCACCACTACCAAGGTCAAAACAGCCCTCGGCCACATACGAACACCCCGATAGAATAGGGTCTGGAAGGTTTCCGTGGGGGCAGGCGCGACCTGTCCGTCCTCTCCCACCTTCGCGCTCAGCACCGGATCGGTGCGCTCCACATAGTAGCAGGCGATCACGGCGATGACCAGCACCGCCACCTGCTCCAGCAGCATGACCACCATTTCCACCATGCCGAAGCGCAGCAGCTGCATGCCCAGAAGCTCGTAGCTTTCCACTGACAGATCCAGCTGCATGGATTGGTACTGCAGCACAATCTGAATCGGCAGATAAACCAGAAGCATCAAAAGAAAGTAATAGGACGGTTTTTCCTTAAACACATGGAAAGCTTCCTTAAACAGCTCGCTTCCCGTCAGATAACGGTGCCGCATCCGCTCGATCAGCGGCTGGTTATCGTCCATGCCCGGATACCACAAAGGTCCCTGGCTTCCCGGGTAGAATCTGGGATCAGGATAGCTCACTTGGATTCACCCCCTCCTGTTTGCGGCGGATCATCTCGTCGATGCGCCGAATGTATTCTTCCGGTCCCTTGACGTTGGCAATCCGCTCGATCCGGTTCGTCCGGGGACTGTATATTTTGCTGACGCCTCCGGCCCCGAATGACACGATGGACTGACGTTCTTCCATAATTTCAATATTGTAAAGGCCCTCCGTTCCCGGCAGGGCGTAGCCCACATTTTCGAAATTGCCGGCCATGTTTTTCTGCCGGTACATATAGTAAGGCCGCATGCCAAGACGCGCTGCGCATTCTCCGGCCAGGCGGATCGATTCGTCCATCCTGAGAAAGAGCCCCTGGGGATCTTCATTCAGCAGACGGCTGCCCTCCTTGGATTCATTCAGCCAGGATGAGCGCTTGATTGCCAGGGTATGCACCGTCAGATTATCCGGACGCAGCTGCTCGATTTCCTCCAGGGTGTTCCTAACCTCAGGAATCCCCTCGCCGGGAAGTCCCAGAATCAGGTCCATGTTGATCTGCTTAAAACCGGCCTCTCTTGCCATATGAAAAGCCTGACGGATCTCCTCGACGGTGTGGCGTCTTCCCACCCGGTCCAGGGTTTCCTGGTTCATGGTCTGGGGATTGATGGAAATGCGCCCCACGCCATGCTTTTTCAGAACCAGCAGCTTTTCCATGGTGATGGTGTCCGGCCGCCCGGCTTCGACGGTGATCTCCTTCAGGCTTTCAAACCGGAAAGCATCCTCGCATCTGGTCAAAAGCCCGTCCAGCTGATCCGCAGACAGGGTTGTGGGCGTGCCGCCGCCCATATAAAAGCTGCGAAGATGCCTGTCCTTCAGCAGCGCTTTTCCGGCTTCGATTTCCTTAAAGAGGCAGGCAAGATAGGCATCGGCATATTTTTTAAAGGCGCGGCTGTCGCTGCTGATGAAGCTGCAGTAGGCGCAGCGGGTGGGGCAAAAGGGAATGCCCACATAAACGCTGACATCCTCGCCCTTCTGATCCGCCATGAGCTGCCTTTCCAAAGAAGCGACGGAACAGGCCAGAATGGCCTTGTCGCGCCGCAGGCAGTAGAAACGCTGGAGAATGGGGGAAATTTCATCCTCCCTCAGGCCTTGTTCCAGGTAAGCGTAGACCACCTTGGAGGGCCTGACGCCGGTGAGAATGCCCCAGGGAAGGCCTGATAAGGCCTCCTTCCGGGAAAGCGCTTCGGCTGCATCCGGGTCCTCGGTCTCGATGCCGGCCTTGCCCAGCTCGCTCAGCAGGGTATACAGACAGACCTTGGCTTCGTTCTTGGAACGTTCGCCGATATAGTTGTCAAAATCGCCCCCGGTGATGTCTTCGATCCGGGCCGTCAACAGCTGCCGGCCGCCTGGATCCAGGGCCAGGGCAGATTTTTCATCCTCCGGAATGACAATCGCAAAGGATCCGGAAAGGTTTTCCGCCGAAGCCTCCTCCACTTTGCAGAAGGGAGAGAATTCTCTCACCAGGGTCTGCAATTCATAGAAATGCTGCGAAGAGCAGCAGAGTTTAATCGTTTCCATAGGTACAAAACGGGCTGATGGTTAAAAGTTTTTATCGCTGTCCAGCAGCAGGGTTACGGGGCCGCTCAGATGGGTGTCAATCTGCATATCCGCCTGAAACAGGCCGCTGTGAACGTCCGCGCCGGCATGCGCTCTGGCATAGGCCAGAAAATCCTCGTAAATCTGCGCCGCTTCCTGAACCGGCGCGCCGGAGGAATAGCTGGGGCGCCTCCCATGGCGGCAGTCGCCGTACAGCGTAAAGTTGGAAACCAGAAACAGCCCGTATCCCATATCCAGGATGGACCGGTTCATTTTTCCATTCTCATCTTCAAAAATCCGCAGATTCACCAGCTTGTCCAGCATATAATTGAAGGTTTTTTCATTTCCGTCCCCGGACTGAATGCCCACCATGGCCAGAATGCCGGGGCCCATCTGATCGTAGGGCTCGCCGTCCGCCGCCAGGCTGACCCTGTCCACTCGCTGAATCACTATTCTCATGTTCTGATCACCTCGTATACGCCGCTTACCTGTCCAAGCTTCTGCACCAGGGTTTCCAGCTGGGACTTGTCGTCGATCTCGACACTGATCTGGAACACGTTTTCGGTGTTGTCTTTCGAGCGTCTGGTAGAGAGGGAATGAATATTGATGTCCAGGTGGCTGATGACGGAGCTGATTTCCATCAAGAGTCCCTTCTTGTCCGTGGTGACCAGCTGCAGGTTCGAGACGAAGGTGCCGCTCTCGCTGCTCTTTTCGGCCCACTCGGCCTCCAGAAGCCTCACCCGCTCATCTTCAATCATATTGACGATATTGGGACAGTCGGTGCGGTGTATGGATACGCCGCGGCCCCTGGTCACATAGCCGATAATCTCGTCTCCGGGAACCGGGTTGCAGCAGCGGGCGAACCGCACCGCCACATCCTGCAGCCCCTTGACAATAATGGCGCTCCTGCCCTTCTGAACCCGGGCTTCCTGGTTTTTCTGCGCCTGGGATCCCTGCTGGACCAGCTTGTCCGCCAGCTGCTCGTCGGAGATTTCCTTTTGCGCCTTTTTCTTGTACTCTTCGTAGAGACGGTTGACCACCTGGCCTTCCTTAAGGCCTCCGAAGCCCACCGCCGCCAGCACGGAATTCCAGTCCTTAAAACCGTATTTGCGCTGAACAATCTCCATCCATTCCGGCACCAGCAGCTCATGGGCATCCGGAAGGTTTTTCATTTTGATATAACGGTCAATGAGTTCCTTGCCCTTGGTCAGGTTCTCCTGCTTCTGCTCCCGGCGGAACCACTGGTTGATCTTGTTTCTGGCCTGGGAGGTTTTGGCAATATTCAGCCAGTCGGCGCTGGGGCCCTTGGAGTTCTGGCTGGTCATGATTTCCACCTGGTCGGCGTTCTCCAGCACGGTATCCAGCGGCACAATGCGTCCGTTCACCCTGGCTCCCACCATCTTGTTGCCGACGGCGCTGTGGATCTGATAGGCAAAGTCCACCACCGTGGCGCCGTAGGGCATGGTGATCACCTCGCCGCCGGGGGTAAAGCAATAGACGCTTTCCTGGAAAATATTCAGATCATCCTTCAGAATATCCAAGAAATCGTGGTTGTCGGACAAATCCTGCTGCCATTCCAGAATCTTCTGGAGCCATTTCATTTTCTCCAGCTCGGAGGTATCGTTGGGGCCGGTCTTGCCCTCTTTGTATTTCCAGTGGGCGGCGATACCGTATTCCGCGGTCCGGTGCATGTCCCAGGTGCGGATCTGCACCTCAAAGGGGCTGCCGCCGGGGCCCATCAGGGTCGTGTGCAGGGACTGATACATATTCGATTTGGGCATGGCGATATAGTCTTTAAAACGGCCGGGCATAGGGGTATATAAATCGTGAATGATGCCCAGCGCGCCGTAACAGTCCTTTACCGAATCCACAATCACCCGCACCGCCAGCAGATCGTAAATCTGATCGATGGATTTGGTCTTGGTGACCATCTTCTTGTAAATCGAGAAAAAGTGCTTTGGACGCCCGTAGACGGTGGCGTGAATATCCAGCTCCGAGAGCTTCGCGCTCACCTCGTCCACGATATCCTGAATGTATTTTTCACGGGAGGACAGCTTTTCATGGATCAGGACCGTCAGTTTTTTGTATTCTTCCGGTTCCAGATATTTCAGACACAGATCATCCAGCTCGACTTTGATTTTGCTGATACCAAGCCGTTCTGCAATCGGGGCATAGATATCCAGGGTCTCCCTGGCTTTTTCCTTTTGTTTGGCAGGCTCCTTATACTCCAGGGTACGCATATTGTGAAGCCGGTCCGCCAGTTTAATCAGAATGACGCGGATGTCCTTGGCCATGGCCAGGAACATTTTCCGGTAATTTTCAGCCTGGATATCCTGTTTGTCTGTGGTCCGGTACTTGAGCTGTTTCAGCTTGGTCACGCCATCCACCAGCTCTGCTACCTCTTCCCCAAACTGACTGCGGATATCATCGATAGTAATCTGCGTATCTTCCACGACATCATGAAGAAGCCCGGCTTCGATCGTTTCCAGGTCCAGCTCCAGCTCGGCCAGAATAATGGCCACGTTGAGGGGATGGATGATATACGGCTCTCCGGACTGACGTTTTTGATTCTGATGGGCCTTTTCCGCAAGCAGGTAGGCTTCCTCCACCTTGCGAAGGTCTGTGGAAGGATGATACTTGGTGATCGTATCAACCAGTTTCTGATACAATGGATCCATGGCGCTTCCTCTAAATAAATTCTCAATAGCTGCAACTGTTCAGGCGAAGGGAAAAAGCCTGAACAATTACCGAATATTTTATTATTTTACCATAAAAAAAGGCCTGATTTCAATAGAACTTCATCAATCAGGCCTTTTTCGGCGATTTGTCTGCCTCATCAGGGAAGGTTTATCGGTAATTGGACATATTGATTCTTCCCGGACTTGGGTTCATCTGAGGCATAAATACACCTATTCTTCGTCCTCTTCGAATGCCTCTTCTTCACCTTCTTCGATAGCTTTTCCTTCGTCAGAATGATCGTCTTCGACAGCAGGCTTATCCTCGGAGGAATCCTTCCTGGTTCCTTTCGGTCCCTTCTTTGGGAAAAAGTATTTGGTGGATGCGGACAATGGCTCCGGCGTTTCTGCCGCCATCAGATCTTCTGTCTTTTCGGTATCGAAGTATTGTCCCTCCTGTTCCTGATAAAGCTCAAAGGGCGGCAGCTTAGACAGATCCATGCCGAACTCTGTCACAACATCCGCCAAACTCTTTCCAAACCGCATTTTCTCCATCAGATCGAGAACGGTAAATACGCTTTTCATCACATAAATCGCCAGCTCCCTTTCTTCGAAGGTATGGGTAAGGAACAGATCCAGCACTTCCCTCTCCAGATAACGATCAAAATAGGTGATCCCCATCAGATCGTCCAGGCTCAGGTGCAGAAATACGCAAATCTTGGTCAGAAGTTCCAGTCCGATCCGGGACCCGTTCTCTAACCGGGATATATGCGTTACCGAGCACCTGCAAAAATCAGCCACCATATCCTGGGTGAAGCCCATGGAAATTCTCTTGGCGTGAACCATTTTTCCCAACAGGCCAAAGTCAATAAAGTTTCTCTTGTTTCTTCTGGACATTTTTTGTCCCTCCTTAAAATAAAAATTCGAAGGGAAACTATACTATCGGCCCAGTTAGTTGTGAATAACACACATGTCAACTTTTTTATATACTTAACATAGATGTTAACCTGTTTTAGGAGAAAACACAAAAATAGGGCGGCGTGTCTGCCAGAGACAGACATGTCGCCCTTTAAAAGTCATTCAATCAATCTTTTGCAATTTCCAGATGGATTCGATGTTCTTTCCAATTTTTCCCATCGATTTCCGCAATGGCTGAGGCAGCCAGGGACGAGGGAATCTGCACATAGGAAAAGTTTTCCAGCAGATCAATCTGACCCATCAGATCCCGGCTGATGCCGGCAAGCTCCTCGAAAAGCTGCAGCAAGTCTCTTACCTTCATCCGGTTTCGTTTGCCTACATTCAGGTAGAGCTTGATTTTTGGCTCATCGGTTTTCGCATAGCGCTTCGGCGCCCGGGAAAGCCTGTCCTGATGGGATGCGTCATCCTCCGCCAGACCGGATATGGCAGACGCTCTTTTTCCTGCATAAGCGGTTTTGGCTGGGACATACAGATACCGGGTCATCAGAGCGCAGGCAATATCTTCCGCCGGATAGCCTTCTTTCACCAGCTCCTCCACCGCAGAACGGTACTTCTCCATCCGCCCGAAGGGGCTGATGGTGCCTTCCTTTTCCTTGCCGCTGTCCAGAATCTGCCGCACATCCCTTAATAAATGCCGGCGCTTTGCTTCTTCGATATCCTGAAGGGATGGAATCCGCCTGGGCTCGATGGCCGCGCCGGTAAAGGACGCCAGCTCTTTGACGTAAGGCACCTCTTTTTCAAGCGCAAAGGAATAAGCCAGGCCGCTTTTACCGGCTCTGGCCGTGCGGCCGATTCGGTGAATATAGGCTTCTTCATCTTCCGGCAGATCGTAGTTGACCACCAGATCGATATCGGAAATATCCAGGCCTCTGGCAGCCACATCCGTCGCAACAAGCAGAGAGAATTCCTTTTGCCTGAAGCGGCGCATCACCAGATCCCGCTGGATCTGCTTCAGATCTCCGTGAAGCGCTTCCGCTCCGAACCCGTCTTCCACCAGATCCTCAGCAAGCTGGGCCGCCCGCTTTTTGGTGTTGCAGAAGACCAGGGTTCTGGGTTCTTCCTCGACTCTTAAAAGTCTTTCCAAGCCTGCGGTTTTTTCTGAATTCTTCAGCACAAAGTACACCTGCCTGACGGTATCCACCGTCAGCGGCTGATCCTCTCCCACGTGCACATGATCCGGATTTTCCATAAACCGCTCGCCGATGGAAATGACATCATCCCCCATGGTGGCGGAATACAGCACTGTCTGCCTGATTTCGGGGAGCTGCGCCAGTATCAGGTCAATATCTTCCTTAAAGCCCATGTTCAGCATTTCATCCGCTTCATCCAGCACAATCATCTGGACGTTGGAGAGCTTGATGCTGTGGCGGCGCATGTGGTCCAGCAGGCGGCCGGGGGTCGCAATCAGCAGCTGCGCTCCCTTCCGAAGATCGGAAATCTGGTGCTGAATGGGCTCCCCGCCGTAGAGGCAGACCGTCCGGATGCCGGCTTTATATTTCAGCAGCTTGCGGATTTCCTCCGTTACCTGCAAGGCCAGCTCTCTGGTCGGGCATAAAACAATTCCCTGGGGCAGCCTGTCATCGGGATCCACCAGTTCGATCAGCGGGATGGAGAAGGCGATGGTTTTGCCGGACCCGGTCTGGGACTGTCCGATCAGGTCGTGTCCCTTCAGGAGCTTTTCAAGGGAAGCCTCCTGAATCGGCGTCGCCTCGGTGATTCCCTGATCCGATAAAGCCCGAACCAGGTCCTCGTCAACAAACAATTCGTTAAAAAGCATTTTCTGATTAATCCGTGATTTCTACTTTTTCCATGATCTGCGGCTCGGCGGGACGATCCCTGAAGTCTGTCTTGCAGGAAGCAATCTCATCCACCACGTCCATGCCCTCTACTACTTTTCCGAAAGCAGCATACTGACCATCCAGATGAGGCGCGTCCTGATGCATAATAAAGAACTGGGATCCGGCGCTGTTGGGATCGAAGGTTCTGGCCATGGAGATGACGCCGCGGGTATGCTTAAGGGGGTTGTTTACGCCGTTGGCCGCAAACTCTCCCGTGATGCTGTAGCCGGGACCGCCGGCTCCGGTGCCGTCCGGGTCGCCGCCCTGGATCATGAAGCCGCTGATGACGCGGTGGAAAATGAGTCCGTTATAAAAGCCTTTCTCTACCAGGTCTGTGAAGTTCTTGACCGTGATGGGCGCAAATTCCGGATAAAGCTCGATTTTAATCTGTTTGCCGTTTTGCATTGTGATGGTTACCATTTTATATTACCTCCAAAAATGTGATATGGATAAACCGTTTGCAGGCTGCATGCAATATGCAGCATTTACGTATTCTATCATATTCCGGTAAGAAAAGAAAGCATTGTCTTTTACAATTCCATGGTCTATACTGTTTTTCAGGCCGATGCTTTTCTGATTTTACCGGCCGCTTTTCAATGGCTTACTTTTGATTGATTTGAGGAGATCATGCATACCAGACGTTTTATTCAAGGCAGTGATCTGATTTTGATAGCGGTTCTGCTCCTTCTTGCCGGGCTGATCTTTTTGGCGGCTGCTCGAAGACCTGCTTCCACAAGCGCCCAGCTTGTGCAGGATTCCCGGGTGATCATGGAAATTTCACTGGGTGAGGATCAGACCTTCTCTCCTTCGGACTTTCCCGAGGTCACCCTGGAGGTGAAGGACGGGAGAATCCGTTTTTTGAGCTCCGATTGTCCGGACCAGACCTGCGTTCGGACCGGGTTTATCTCCCATCCGGGAGAATATGCCGTATGCCTGCCCAAAAGGCTGATGCTGCGTATTCCTGATTCGCCCTCTTCAGACGAGCCCGATGCCATTTTGAAATAAATGTGGCTGCCTTATCCATTTTTCAAGGAGAAATACTCATTTATGAGCACCAGGAAGCTTACCCGCAGCGCCCTGCTTTTTGCTTTATCCATTGCCCTTGCCTATCTGGAGCACCTGCTTCCCCCGCTTCCTTTTCTGCCCCCGGGCGTTAAGCTGGGGCTTTCGAATATCATCACCATGTATGCACTGTTTTTTATCGGTCCTGCGCAGGCTGTTTTGATCAGCCTCCTGAAGGGGGGATTTGTGCTGATCACCCGAGGCGCTATCGCCGGATGCCTTTCTTTGATGGGCGGACTCTTTTCCGTGCTGGTCATGGCGCTGCTGGCGAAAGTAAGAATACCGGATAAAAGCGCTGCAGAAGCCAAAGAATCCGCTCCTCTCTCTTATCTGTTTATCAGCATCTGCGGCGCTGTCTGCCACAACCTGGGGCAACTGATCGGCGTTTATTTTTTGATTTCCCACAGCTTTTTGGCTTATGTGCCGGTTTTGCTTGTCAGCGGGGTTTTGATGGGTTCTATAACCGGCGTGATGCTGCGTCTGCTTCTGCCGGCAATTGATTGGGCGGATCGGGCTGTCAGCGATTCAAAGAAACAATGAGCTGCGGAACAATTCTACCTGAAAGGCAAATATATGGCTAAAAAAGTAACTGCCTTTTTGATTTTACTTTCTATGCTGGCTGCCCTGCTTTCGGGCTGCCGGAAAAATACCCGTTATTCCGTCGATTACTACGATGTCTTCGATACCTTTTCGACATTTACCTGCTACGGGCTGGAGGAAGAAGCCTTCGACCGGATCCAAAAGGAGCTCCACCAGCTGCTGCTGAGTTTTCATCAGGAAACGGATATTTATCATACCTACGAAGATGTGCATAGCCTGAAGGAGCTGAACGATCAGGCGGGAAACGGGGCGATCAGCCTCAGCCGGCGTCAGTATGATTTTCTTCTCTTTTGTAAAAATGCTTATACACTGTCCGAGGGACGGGTGAATGTCATGCTGGGCGCGGTCACCAGACTCTGGCACGAGGCCAGGGAAAGGGCCGGCGAAGGAGAAAAACATGTAGTGCCGTCAAAGGATGTTCTGGAAGAAGCTTTCGCCCACACATCGCCGGACCTGCTGGAGCTGGACGAAGACCTGTTGCAGGCCTCCATTACGGATCCGCTGGCTTCGATTGACGTGGGGGCGCTGGCCAAGGGCTATGCGGGTTCGCTGGCCATGGACTATCTGGCCAGCCAGGGCGTGGAAAACTATCTGCTGAATCTGGGGGGCAATGTATGCGCCCATGGCAAGCCCTTGGGTACCGGCCGGGACGCCTTTTTGATCGGTCTGCAAAGCCCCAACGAGCCGGATGGGTCCTATTCCCAGACGGTGACGCTTGAAAAAGGCTGCGCGGTTACCAGCGGTGATTATCAGCGTTTTTTTGAAGAAGACGGGATCCGTTACAACCACATTATCGATCCGGATACGTTATATCCGGCAGCGCTGCACCGTTCTGTGACGGTGCTGGCAGAAGATCCTGCGATTGCGGATCTTTTGTCAACCGCTCTTTTTCTGATGGACACGCAGCGCGGGCAGGCTTTGGCGGCCTCCTTCGATGCGGAAGTGATTTATCAGGATTGATGAAAAAGCTCTCTTTGGTGAGGGCTTTTTTGTATATACGCAGCTGATCAGTTAAGTATGTACAAAAATGTGGGAAAGTAGTATAATTATAAATAGTTTTGTTCTGAACAGTTTAAAATTAAATCAGGAGGGTTCCATGTCAAGCAGGGATATCAAGGGTGATACGGTTCGCGTCATTAGAACCGCGCTGGATCAGTTGCCTTTCGGAGACGATGAACACGATTATGGTTTGCATGACCGGGTTCGCAACACGGTTCCGGAGGGCGTCAGCAGCAAGGCGCTGTATTCGGATATTGTTAAGATAGCCTGGCCGTCTTTCGTCGAGCTGATGCTGACCCAGCTGGCTTCCATGGTGGATTTGATGATGGTGGGACGCCTCGGTCCCTGGGCGCTGACGGCAGTAGGCCTGACGACCCAGCCGAAGTTCCTGCTGATGACCATGTTTATGGCCCTGAACGTCGGCGCAACCGCCATGGTTGCGAGGTATCGCGGTGCCGGCGAGCGGGAAAAAGCCAACAACATCATGAAGCAGGCGCTTTTGATGACTTTAGTTTTCTCGCTGATCTCGTCAATTCTTGGTTATGTATTTGCCAAGCCGATGGTGATCTTTATGGGCGCCAGCGACCAGGAGTCTCTGGACGGCGCTACGGTTTACCTGCAAATCCAGATGATTGGATTTGTTTTCATGGCCCTTACCTCCACCATTACCGCTTCCCTGCGTGGCGTTGGCGATTCCAGAACGGCCATGATTTACAACCTGACCGCCAATATCGTCAATGTTTTCTTCAACTATGTGATGATCTACGGGCACTTCGGCTGCCCGGCCATGGGCGTGGCAGGCGCTTCCTGGGCGACGATTATTGGCCAGTTTGTTGCCTTTGTCTATGCAGTTTTGTACATCATATTCGGCAGGCGGTATCTGCAGCTGAATTTCCGGGAAAGGTTCAAGGTTGATTTTGGTGAAATCAAAAAGATCGTGGATATCGGCATTCCTTCCATGATCGAGCAGCTGGTAATGCGCGCCGGAATGATTATCTATGCGAAGACGGTAGCCTCTCTGGGAACCGTGGCCTATGCAACCCATCAGGTCTGCATGAATATTCAGGCGCTATCCTTTATGAACGGTCAGGCCTTTGCCGTGTCCGCCACCTCGTTGGTGGGGCAAAGTCTCGGCAAGCGCAGGCCGGATATGGCCCAGGCCTATTGCAGCCGCACGCAGCGCATCGGCTTTGCGGTGGCGATCCTGATCGGCGTTGCTTTCTTCTTCTTTGGAAGGCAGATTGTGTGGCTCTACAACGAGGATCCGCAGATCGTGGACACGGGTGCGCGGATCCTGATGCTGGTGGCGTTTATGCAGCCCCTGCAGTCTTCTCAGTTTATTCTGGCCGGCGGACTTCGAGGCGCCGGCGATACCCGGGCAACGGCAGTCATCACTTTCCTGACCGTATTGCTGGTCCGTCCCGGCATTGCTATTTTGATGATCAATGTGTTCCATTGGGGACTGGAAGGCGCCTGGGTGGCCCTGGTGGCCGACCAGCTGCTTCGAACCATCCTGGTGGTGGTCCGCTACCGTTCCGGCAAATGGA
>JAGBND010000120.1 GCA_017634575.1 Bacillota bacterium | reverse complement strand
GAAAGTCATAGATGTTGCCCTGAAATATGGATATGATTCTCCGGACAGCTTTGCTAAGGCATTCCAGCGCTTTCATAGTATCTCGCCTTCAAAGGCGCGTGAGCCTGGTGCACACTTAAGATCCCTTGCTCCATTGCATATCAAAATATCATTGGAGGGTGGTAAAATGCTGGATTATCGTATTACATGGAAAGCTCCGTTTACGGTCATGGGAATAAAGCGCCGGTTCAATTCCGATACCAGTTATCAGGAGATCCCGAAGTTCTGGAATGAGTGGGCTGCTGATATGAAGGGCCTGAAGGGCATGTTTGGCGTTTGTCTTGATATGGACGGGAAGAACTTTGATTATTGGATTGCAGACAGCTATGCGCCGTGGGATGATATCCCGGAAGGATGTGAGTGGACAGTGATTCCCGGTGGCCTGTGGGCTCAATTCAAATGCAAGGGGCCTCTCCCTGACAGCCTGCAGAGCGTGAACACACAGATTTGGTCTGAATGGCTCCCAACACTGAAAGGGTATTCTCTGGCAGGTAATTATTCCTTTGAGGTTTACGGACCGCCAACAGAGAAGCCAGAGGACTACGAGAGTTATATCTGGATTCCTTTGAAAAAAGAATAATAGTTGACACGTGAAAGCGGCGGCATCAGGATGTAGAGTCCTAGTACCACCGCTTTCACTTTTCCGGTCTTTGGCCTGATCCTGGTCTGTGGCTTGTCCGCTTTCCCGGCAGAAGCCAGAGTAATGGAATCACTTTTCACATCAGCCCTGTAGTAGCTATTCGTGATTAGACTGAATGAGATTTACCTCCGAGGTAAATGGACGTCTTGACTAAATGAGATATCTGTGCTAATATAATTGAACTTTTGAGAATGACCCAAGCACCGTCTGCAGCGCCAAACAGACCGTTGGTGCCTGAGATCATGTTGAACTGATCCTGGTCTTTCATCTTTCTTGTGTGATGGATCATCAAGATACAGATCCCGCAGCAGTCCGCAAGCTGTTTTATCTTTCCGATGAGTTTATAGTCATTGGTATAACTGAACTGGGTTTCCTCCTGCTGCTTGATCATTACCAGCGTATCGATAATGATCAGCTTCAGAGCAGGATGTTCTTCCAGAAACGCTTTCAGCTGATCCATCAGATTGCCTTCAATACATCCTGCATGAACGGCCAGGTGGAGAGCTTTGGATTCCTGGTAGCCAAACATTGTGCCGAACCGCCGCTGCAGCCTGGCCGGACTGTCTTCCAGTGCCAGATACAGAACTTCCGCCTGCCTAGTCTTATGGCCGAACAGATCGATTCCCCGGCTGACATGGAATGCAATCTGCGCTGCCAGAAAGCTTTTCCCGATCTTAGGCGCGCCGGCCAGAATATAGGCTCCGGGAAAAAGAAGCCCATCGATGATAGGAAGATCATCGGTGGGCTTCAGGTCATAGATTTCTGATAATGTCACGGAACGAATCTTATCGGAATATTCGGACGAGTAGAAAGGATTTCTTTCCTCTTCTTCCTCTTCTGGATCGTCCAAAAAGGATAGTCCGGTTTCGATTGGAATAATCGATCCCGGTTCGTTCCAGATCGCCATACTTTCACTGGACATTCTATCACCCCCACGCTTCACTTTGAATCTTCTTTACCATCCCGGCAGCTTCCTCTTCACTGTATTTCAGTGCCCTGAGAAGAAGCACAAGGTCGTTAAGTTTTACATTCTGCGGATCCCGGAGCCATCTGGCGAGCGTTCCGCGGCTTCTTCCCAAAAGCTTAGCAACCTGGACATCGGATGTGTCGATATCGATCATGCGTTTTTTGACTTCTTTTTTGAAATTCATATAATCCCCCCCTTTGTCTATGATAGATCTGTTTTCTTCTGTCATAAATCATGATATCATCTCCTCGTAAAATTAATATAACAGTGCAATCTATAGTATATCACTGTCATTTATTCTTGTCAATACTTTTGTAATAAATAGTATTGACAGAATTACGATGTCATGATATCCTGTTATATATCTTGATAAGGAGGCAGTTTTCGTGAAAACTTATATTAGCGAGATCCGGAAAAAAGAACAAATGACTCAGGCAGATCTGGCAGAAGAACTTGGTGTTACTCAAGGTGCGATCGCCCTGTGGGAGAATTCCAAAAGGATTCCTTCTTTACATACTCTATATAAACTGAGTCGTGTGCTTAAGGTTCCTGTTACATCTCTGGTAGATGGTGAGATGCTGGAAAAGATACGTTCCGATCACAAGCTGCAGGATATGGACATTCCTAAAGAAAGTACGGCTGAATGGGACTATATTATCCATCAGGCAAAATCGAATGCTCAAAAGCGTGAAGAAAACAGTGAATCCGAAGAATATAAAATATTGCTGGAACGGGTTCCAAAGTTGAACAGTAAGGGTTTTGGACGTCTGATTCAATATATGGATGAGATTTCACAGATCCCAGATTATCAACGGAAGGATTCCAGCGGAAAGGAGAACAATGGCGACAGCTAGAAAACGAGGAGACAAATACCGCGTAAGAATATATGTTGGAAAAGATGAAAACGGAAAAGGGATATACCGCTCCATAACCGCCAAAACAAAGAGGGAGGCTGAGAGACTAGCGGCTCAGGTCCGGATTGACAATACCTATAGAGAAGATATTACTTTTGGAGAGGCGATGCGCCGATATATTCAGGCTAAAACCAATGTATTATCACCTTCAACAATCAGTGGATATGAAGATATAAGACGTAATTATACTGGTTTGATCGGCAATATTCGGATGTCATTATTAACCAATGAAGATTTACAAAGGCAGATTAATGATATCGCTTCAGGAAGATCTCCCAAGACTGTCTCCAATGCAAATGGCTTATTCTCTGCGGTACTAAAAATGTTTAACCCATCTTTCAAAATGGATACTCGTGTTCCATCGAAGATTAAAAAGAAGGTTCAAATACCAACAGACGAAGAAGTAAAAGCACTTCTGCAGCAATCAGATGGCAGTGTTGAACAAGTCGCGTATATGCTCGCAGCTTTTGGATCTTTAAGAAGGGGTGAAATAGCAGCGATTTATCCTGATTGTATTGAAGACGATCATATATCTATAAAGAGAGCTTATGTTGAAAGCACTGATAATAAATGGGTTCTGAAGGATCAGCCGAAAACTTATGCTGGATATAGGGATATTCCACTTCCGCCGGAGGTAATGGATAAGCTTAAAGGTCTTTGTAAAGGACAGACACCTGAAACAACGGAGTTTGGCATTATAGGTTTATCTCCGAATGCTATCTATCGATGTTTCAAGCGCGACTTAAAAAAGGCAAATCTTCCATCTTATCGATTACACGATCTAAGACATTATTTTGCAACATGGATGCATGCTGAAGGAATACCGGATCAGACGATAGCTAAACTGGGTGGATGGGAGAATGTTTCTACTTTGCAGAGAATCTATCAGCATTCTACTATTTCTTCTGAAGATGCAGCTGCTGCATTGATTACTGAAAAACTAAGAAAGATGAAATGGGCTTCAATAGCTGATGAAACTTGATTTTCCAACCGACTCAGTATACAATGAATTTAGACAAATGGAAGGAGGAAATGTATAAATGACAGACAAAAGATTAAATAATACGATTTTTTTGATGTTTCTTGCTACAGAGAATTATAAAAGAGAAAATGGTCTGTCCAATGAAGAATTTCTTCGTCTTGATTCGCAATTTGCCATTCTAAATTATATATCAGAATGTCCGGATATTTTTGATAGTATGACAGGTCATGAAATGGCTGAGGAGATCGAAGCTTATGTCTCAAGTGTATAAATCAATTCTATATCATGGTACTATAACGGAGATTGGCCATGTTGATGTTTCGAAGGGCCGTGACAATAAAGACTTTGGTAAAGGCTTCTATATGGCTGTTGACAGGAAACAAGCGGAAGCTATGATGCACAAGAAATATCGTGAAGCTGTCAGACGGAGCAGAAACAAACAAGCTTTACACTTCAAGGAATACTTGTATGAAATTGAAATCAATACAGAGTATTTGCAGACTCTAAATGTACGCTACTTTGAGAAAGCGGATGAATCATGGTTGGACTTTATTCTGAGATGCAGAGAGGAATCCGGTATTCCTCATGAATATGATGTAGTTGTTGGGCCAACAGCAGATGATGATACGATGTTGTGTCTGAAAACTTACTGGGATGGCCTCTATGGAAAAGTTGGAAGTAAAGAGGCGAAGCGCATTCTTCTTCACAATCTGGAACCAGAGAACTTAGGAACGCAATACTTTGTCGGCAGGCAGGCTGTTGCCGATAAGCTTATTCAAAGTATTCGTCTCGTTGGCGGGAGGTAAATAGAGTGCAGCGCGATAAGATCGAAACCGTTCAGGGATTGTGCGTAATAGCTCTTACAAAACACATAATGGAGAAATACAGTATTTCTGAAGATAAGGCATATGCAAAACTACTTGGGTCTGATTTATATTCACTTTTAATGGATCCTGAGACAAACTTGTTTCTTGAAACAAATCAGTATCTTTGTAAAGCCTGTGATATAGAACTTGATGAGGGAGTAGATGCCCTGTATAGATATATAAATCAAGAATAGATGACCAGAAAAATGACCAGATTCTTAAGAAATCCTTTATTTAAGCGCGTTTGATGACCTTTTTATTCGGGTTCGATTCCCGTCACGCGCTTTTTTGATTACTTGCTTTGCAAACAATTTGCCTGTTCTTCGGAACAGGCTTTTTCTTGTGAACCGTTACAAATGATTAAAAATCCATCTTGTGAATGACACGGTGTCACCGTGTATAATATAATAAAACCTAACAATTACGTAGAAGCAAGGAACGGTTATAACGCAATCATAACAGTAGAAAGAAGGTCGCTTATGCTTTCCATCGGTCAATTGGCAAAAGAAAACGGGATCAGTGTTCGTATGCTTCGCTATTATGATGAAAAGGGCGTGCTGATGCCTGCTTATCGGGACAATGCAGGAATTCGCTATTATGAGAATACGGCAGCGGAACAGCTGCACATGATTAGCATCCTGCTTTCTTTTGGGTTTTCCATAGAAGAGATTCGCCATCTTCAGAATCAGAAAATGTTTCATCCGGAACAGGCTTGCGCTCTGCTTGATGCGCAAAAGAAAGAGCTAATCCGGCAAAGAGACCGTCTGGAGAGGCAAATCCAGGCTTTGGAAGAAATCCGGGCTACAGATCCGGGAGAACCACGTAACTGGCAGGAGCTGGCAGAGAGTCTTCAGCAAAACTATGTAGATTCGCACATGATCGCCGTTCATAAAACCGGGATCCGCATAGACACCGACTTCTACCGGCGTTTTGGCAGTCCGGTCCAGCCCTGGACCCGATGGCTGATGGAACCGGTCCATTTTGATCATCCGGAAATGAAAATGTGCGAGGTCAACGCCTGTTATACCGATCTGTGGGAAGCCATGGAGGAACGACTGCCAAAAGGCCGGATTGATCTTTTTGATGACCCGCGCATCCATCATTCACAGCATGTTCTGGAGAAAGAAGGTCTTTTGATGACCTGGCTTCCGGGCAGCACTCTTAAGGAACATACGGGCGAATATGATCTGATAATCAATGATCATCTTGGCTTTTATGGAAAGCATTTTGAGGAAGGCCTTGCCGATTGTTATAACGCGCTTAAAGACGACGGCGTATTTTTCTGCACCCATGCTGACCCTGAAACCAGAAAGCAGTTGTCTGAGTGGGAGACTTATATCAATCCCATGAACTATTATCATCTAACCGCCCAGAAATCCAGGCGTAGATTCGCCAGCCTTCAAAGATACCTGAAAACAGTCTATCGTTCCGTCACATACCACGAACGGTTTAAAACCATTCAAATGGATGATCCGGATGCTTTATTGGAAGATATCAAGACCAAAGCCAGTTACAACAAGTCTGATACTGCTATGCGCAAACGATATGAGCGGATCGAAAATCAGATTCGCAAGCTGTTTCAAAAGCAGGGATATCTTACCATGGAAAGCCGCTATTATGTGATCGAGGCCAGAAAATAACGACTGCCCCGCCGTGAAAAGCAGCATGATGATGTCTGTTTACAACAGAGAAAGGCTGACCCATGAAATATGTTAAGTTATTTCTGAAAAGATTTCTTCATCCCGGAGAAAATCTGCGTCTGATCGTCATGGAGTTTTTATTCGCCGCAAAGGACCTTGGCAGCGTTTTTTGTCTTGCCTACGCGGCTGATATCATCACCAGCGGCGGCCACGCACTGCCTGCGTTTGTTCTCATGGGCATCGTCATGCTGATCGGGGTGGCGGTTTCAGCTACGGAGACATGGTGCAAGGAAAAGCTGCTGGTAAAGCTGAGAAAGCGCCTGCTGGATGCTTACGAAGAAAAACTGATGACGATCAAGCTGGAGAAAATGGAAGACATGGACCGGGGAAAGCTGATGAACAGCTTTTCCGGGGATATCAGCAAGATCTGCAGCTGGTTTCAGTGGACCTGGCCGAAGATCATCAATCTGGCCTTTTATCTGATCGGCGCGATTATCTATTCGGTGTCCCGAAGCCCCCTGCTTTCGCTTTGCGTCATTCCAGCTGTTATGGTTTTGGTGCCCATTCTGTCGAAAATCGTCGGTAAACTTGGCCTGAGCGTCGAGAAGGAAAGAAAATCATCAGACAATATTATCAAAAAGATCAGCGAGCTATTCGCAGGCACGGAGCTGATCAAGACTTTCTCTCTGGAGGAATCCATGCTCCGGCGGGTGGGCGAGCAGCTTCAGGAAAAGGAAAAACAGGATCGTGTCGCAGCTTTCTACCGGGTGCTGGGCCGTTCCCTCAGCTTTCTGATCAGCTATCTGCCGGGGATTCTCGCAGGACTCGTGGGTGGATGGTTTCTGCTTCACGGACGGATCAGTATCGGTTTCCTGATTGCGTTTATCCAGATGGTCATGGGGCGCATTGCCTATGCCTTCCCGCAGTTTTCGGATTATATCTCCACTACCAGAGAAACCGGCATTTATCTAGAGCGGATTTTCGCTTTCCTGAATCAGCCGGACGAGGCAGCTGAAGCGGTCAGGATGAACAGTGAAATCGGCAGCAGTCTGATGGATCAGGAAATACTGATCGAATTTGACCATGTCAGCTTTGCCTATCCTGGAAGAGAGCCGGTACTGAAGGATGTCAGCTTCCGCGTCCATAAAGGCGAAAAGGTCTCCTTTGTGGGGCGTTCCGGCTGTGGCAAATCCACGGTACTCAAACTGTGTATGGGTTATTACGCGGACCAGATATCCGGGACCATCCGAATTGGATCCCTTCCGGCGCAGGAATGGGATCCGGAAGAACTTCGAAAACACCTGGCGCCGGTATTTCAGGACAGCTTCCTCTTTTCCGGCACCGTCAGAGATAATCTGGTATTGCCAGCAGTAATACCTCCGGTTTTGCCGCCGAGAAATGAAGATAAAACGCAGGCCGTATTCGACGCCTTTGGCCTGGATGACTCTCTACTTGATGCCCAGGTGGGCGAAGGCGGTGTGAAGGTTTCGGGTGGACAGCGTCAGCGGATCGCCCTCGCCCGGGGCGTGCTGAAGGAGGCGGAGATCTATCTGCTGGATGAACCACTGGCAAATCTGGACTATGTGACGGAAGCACAGATTTTAATACAGATGGATACAGCGCTGGCCGGAAAGACAGTGCTGCTGGTGGAGCACCGGCTGGAGGCCGTCACCGGCAGCAACAGGATCTACTATCTGGAGGACGGCGTCATTAAGGAAGAAGGAACCCATGAGGAATTGATGGCCCTTTCAGGCGGTTATGCGGCCCTTTACCTAAAGCAAAGCAGCCAGAGAGGCGGTGATGCGGCATGAGCGCAAAGCGAGAAAAAATGAGCTCGCAGATTCATTTTCTGATCGGTTTTCTGAAAAAGGGAGCCTTGCTTTTTATCATCGGTTCTGTTCTCCGCGCAGTGAAAGATCTCCTGGAGTCCGTATTAAGCGGACAGCTTTATAGAATCGTCATTGGTTTATCGGAGGCGGCCAAAGGTCCGGATGCATGGAAGGAAGCGCTCCTTCAGATGGGGATGCTGGCCGTCCTTCTGATGCTGGTGGCAGGGATGCTGCTGATCGGTGAGATGATGGTGATGAAGGTGTGTCTCGGCACGGACCGTGCAATCAGACGTAGGCTTACCGAGCGGATCTGCCGGATGCCGGAAAAGCTTCGCACACAGCAGAACGTGGGCTACTGGACCAACCTTTTCGGACGGGATGTGGAGATCACTGGAGAAAGCTATAAGACTAAGTGGGGGCTGATGCTGTCCCGGATTATCAGTATCCTGGGTGGTACAGTTATTCTGCTGAGATATGATTTTTCTATGGCGCTCTTTGCGTTGTTTTGCGGCGGCGTTTATTTCCTGATGATCTACGGACTGAAAAGCAAAGCCAGGACCTATCAGCAGAAGACCTTTGAAGTACTGGGAAAGCTAAGTCAGCTGCTGGGAGAAATATCTCTAGGACTGCCGTTGATCCGTTTTTATCAGATGAAGGACCGCTTTAACATCCGATATCAGAAGGCCTCGGAGGAGAGCCGTCAGATCGGACTAGCGAATGCTAAAATTTCCACCCTGGCACTGGGACTGAGAAATTTCGGCTACAGCTTTTCCTATGTGGGCATTCTGATCTTCGGGCTGGCGCTGGTGGAGCGAGGACGCATTGGAATGGCGGAATTTATGTACCTGTGGTCCATCGGCATCGGCGTTGCCTATGGAATGCAGTCTTTGGGAACGCAGCTGCTGGAATATCAGGAAACCGGCGCAGCTCTGCAGCGGGTGATGGAAGGATATCATCTTCCGGAGGAGCCTGCAGGGACAAAGAAAGTGGCGGATGCCGCGATTCGGCTGGAGAATGTCTCTTTCGGCTATACCATCGATAAGCCGGTCTTAAGAAGAATCAATTTAACCATTCCCAAAGGACAGAAAGTGGCCATCGTGGGAACCTCCGGCGGCGGCAAAACGACCCTGATCCGGCTGCTGATGGGATTATATCAGCCGGACGAGGGGGAGGTCTGTGTGGGCGGCGTCTCCACGAAAGAAGCGGAGCTTCATTCGCTGCGCAGCCACTTTGCCTATCTTCCCCAGCAGCCGTTTCTGTTCGATGAAAGCCTCCGGGAGAATCTGCAGCTGATAAACCCATCGGCACCAGAGGAAGCACTGCAGGATGCCGCGGACAAGGCTGGCCTCGTCGATCTGATCAAAAAGCTGCCTGAAGGACTGGATACGCAGGTGGGCGAAAACGGTTCGCATCTGTCCGGAGGAGAACGGCAGCGGATCGGTCTGGCCAGATGTTATCTGAAAGATGCAGATGTCTATGTCATGGATGAGATGACCTCTGCCCTGGATGCCAGGCTGGAAGAAGAGATGGTTAATCAGCTGTTTGCCATGGAAGATAAGACGGTGATCTGTATCACCCATAAGCTGGCGGCCGCGAAGATCGCTGAGCGGATCCTGGTCTTTGACCAGGGAAAGATAGTGGAAGACGGCAGCCATGAAGAACTTCTGGCACTTGGGGGCGTTTACAGCAGGCTGATTAAGTCTGGGGATAAGAACACAGGGGACGGTTCTCTGTGTTCAGTTAGATCGTTTAATTAACACAGAGAACCGCCCATGTGTTCCCCTTGCATTTTTACATTCCGTATGATACATTAACAGTAAGAGAACCTTGTATGTATGCGATTTCTCCGGGAAGGAGGAAGAGATGAATTTGCCAAAGGAGGTAATCATGACGACACAGATGTTGATCGATCGTGCCATTGCAGCAGGCTTTTACATTATCCTGATTGGCGGCGCCCTGCTCCTGATTTTGTGGCTGTTGTTCTCCCGAAAGAAAAAAGCGAGAGTCAGGTATATCAGAGGCGGGAATACCCAGGAAGGCGTTGCCAGAAATTTCCTTACCATGCCTAACCCGCAGATGCAGAATGCTGTCTCCAGAAATGCCACCGGCATTCCCGTCCGTTCCAGCAGCGTCAATGACTATATCGGTTATTTTGTGCTGCTGGATGAGCAGGATAAGACCATTCGGCTGAGGGGCAGCAAGAAGCTGAACGAAGGCGGGTCGGTGCTGCTGGATAACAATCTTTATGAAATTACTTACAGAGCCGGAAAACTGCTGAGCGCATTGCCGATCAAGGAATGAGAACACAGAGAACCGTCCCCTGTGTTCTTGCAGGCAAGGCCCGGCATCTGACGGGGACAGACGCCGGGCCTTTGGCAATGCCTGCAAAGGGGTGAGAGAATATCGAATATCAGGCCGGGACTTTTGAAGCGGGCCGGACGGTGAAGGGCCGGCCGTTGGCATAGTCCCAGGCCCAGGAGAAGGCCTCATAGCGGGAGGAAAAGCTTTTTTGAAGCTCTTCCTCCTGCTTTTTGGTTTCGGGATCCAGATAGCGGATTGTGAAAAGCTTTTCAAAGGAGAAAGGCTCGGAGCCTAAAGATAAAGAATTGCCATTAATAGAAATACAGACTGCGCTCATGTTCGTCACCTCGGGGATTTGGATTCGGTCTTCTTGTCGTTTGTTTCTTTATTTATTTCTTGACCGTGATTAAAAGATACTCTATAATGTGTCCATCATCATGGACTTTGAACAGGTCCCGGCGGATTTTTTAGATCGGAGATGACACATGAAAGAGAACCAGCGGCTCAAAATGCTGTATTTAAAGCAGCTCTTCGAAGAGCAGACCGACGAGGAGCATGCGCTCACCATGCCGGATATCCTGAAATATCTGGAAGAGAACGAAATCAGCGCCGAACGCAAGATGATCTATCAGGACATCGCCGAGCTCAGGCGCTTCGGCATGGACATCATTTCCGAAAAAAAGGGCCGGGAGACCTGCTACTATCTGGGCAGCCGGTCATTCGAGACGGCTGAGCTGAAGCTGATCATCGATTCGGTGCAGGCGGCCAAGTTCATCTCGGCCAGAAAGTCGCAGCGTCTCATCAAGAAGCTGACGGCGCTGATGTCCCGGCCGGAGGCCAAAGAACTCTCCAGGCAGGTGCTTTTATCCGGCCGCGTCAAGACCATGAACGAAAGCGTCTACTATAGCGTGGATCTGCTGCACAGCGCCATCGGACGGGACCGGCAGATCCGGTTCCAGTATACGCAGTGGGATCTTTCGAAAAAGCTCGTGCCGCGGCATAATGGGCAGTTCTATCAGGTCAGTCCCTGGTATCTGATCTGGGACGATGAGAATTACTATCTGGTCGCCTACGATACCCTCGATGAAAAGATCAAGCATTTCCGCCTCGACAAGATGATCCGCCTGTCGGTGATCGAGGAGCGGCGGATCGGAAAGGAAGCGCTGCGCCAGTACGATGCCTCCGGTTACTCCAAACAGCATTTCGGCATGTTCGGCGGCGAGAAAAGGCGTGTAATCCTGCGCTGTAAGAACAGCTTTGCCGGCATCATCATCGATCGCTTCGGCCGGGAGGTGGATCTGTATCCTTCGGGAGAGGATCATTTTGAGGCGCATGTGGATGTGGTGATCTCAGACCAGTTCTATGGCTGCGTCATGTCGCTCGGAGAGGGGATCCGGATCGAAGCGCCGCAGTCCGTCGCGAGAGAATTTGACGAAAAACTGCAGCGGATCCATGAACAATATCAGGAGGCAGAACTCGGAGGACAGTCCTTCGTGCCTTCTGCATCCTCGAATACAGGAGAACGTAATGGCAAATTTGCTTGATTATCTTTTCTGGCGGGGCGATCTGCCCATCAGCGCCAGATTTCCGTGGAACGAGCAGGACAATCTGGTCATGGCCCGCCTCTCCTATCTGCCGCTGGAGCTTATTGAACTGGGAGACGGCCGTCCGATCCGGGATGTATGTGAAGAAATCAAAAGCCTCCCGAAGGAGGCGTATCATTTCCGGGAGGATCCGAAGCTCTGCGAGGCGCTCATAGACTGTGAGCGGCTGGGCGATCTGTTCGTCAGCGACTTCGTTCAGTATACGGGCGAACAGGAGGAGCAGTTCGCAGCGGTGACGATCCATCTGCCGAACAAAGAGATGTATCTGTCCTTCCGGGGAACCGACCAGACGCTGGTCGGCTGGAAAGAAGATTTCAACATGGCCTTCAGCACGCACATTCCCTCGCAGAAGGAGGCCCTTCGCTACGTCCAGCTGATCGCAAGAAAATTCCCTCACGAGATGATGCGCCTCGGCGGGCATTCCAAAGGCGGCAATGTGGCGATGTACGCCGCCCTGTATATGCCGGAGCGTTTCAAGGCGCGGGTGCTGGAGGTGCTGAGCTTCGACGGGCCGGGCTTTTTGTCCGAGATCATGGAAGAGAACAAGGACAACGCGGTGATCGACCGCTTCCGGATTTATATTCCGCAGGAATCGATCGTAGGTCTCCTGCTCGAGATGAGCGTGACGCCCACGATCGTTCTGAGCGAGAACAAGAATATTCATCAGCACAATATCTATAACTGGCAGATGGACCGGCATGGCTTTATGCGGAGCGAGGGCATCACCAAAGGCAGCCTGATCATGGACGAGACCCTGAAAGACTGGCTGGAGAAGACCTCTCCGGAACAGCGTCAGGTCTTCGTCGATGAGCTCTTTGAGGTGATCAGCGCGACGAATGCCGGGACCGTGCGTGAATTCGGAGCGGGCATTCTGAAGAATCTGCCTCTTCTGCTGCGGGGATACCGACAGATATCCGAAGAGGACCGCAAAACGATCATGGATATGCTGATGCTCTTCGGCAAGTCGTATTTCGGCGCGTTCCGGAGCATACGCAAACAGAACACAGAAAAGGTGCAGGAGGCGGAGGAACAAGATGGTATGGTGACAGAGTGAAAGGAAATCCAAGCCTTTCGCGCTTTCGCCTTTCCGCAATAAAAAAATCTGGCTATATGAGCCAGATTTTTTTCTTACAGATGAATTTGTTCTGTTATTCGGCTTTTGTCTCGCAGTACAGGCAGCGGCAGGTGTTTCCGATCTTCGTGAACAGCTGCGGAAGCTCCTGTTCGCTCGACGTGATGCAGCGCGGATTCTTACAGGTGTAAGTGCCCCGGATCAGTTCCATGTTCTCTGCATCAGCGCGAACGGACGTTTCACCGGCCGGATCCTTTTTGGCCTTCTCGGTATCGGCAAGGAGCTTCAGAATCAGCGCCATCCGCATATATTTGCCGTTCAGGACCTGTTTGAAATAGCAGGCTCTGGAATCGTCATCGACAGCGACTGAGATCTCGTTCACGCGCGGCAGCGGATGCATGACGATCATGTTTTCCGGGGCCAGCTGCATCTTTTCTTCGGTCAGGATATAGCTGTCCTTCAGGCGAAGGTAATCCTCTTCGTTGAAGAAGCGCTCCCGCTGCACACGGGTCATATACAGGATATCCAGTTCAGGCAGGGCCTTTTCCAGATCCTCCGTCTGGACATAGGGGATGTTCTGCGCTTTCAGCGTGTTCTTTTTCACATAGCTGGGCAGCTTCAGTTCGTTTGGAGAGATCAGGACGAACCGGTTTCCGGGATAGCGGGACATGGCCTCGACCAGCGAATGGACCGTACGACCGAACTTCAGATCGCCGCAGACGCCGATGGTCAGATGGTCGAACCGGCCTTTCTCCCTGTGAATGGTCAAAAGATCGGCCAGCGTCTGTGTGGGGTGCCAGTGACCGCCGTCGCCGGCGTTGATCACCGGGATCCGGGCGTTAAGGGCGGCGACATAGGCAGCGCCTTCTTTGGGGTGGCGCATGGCGATAATATCGGCATAGCAGCTGACGGTCTTGGCGGTATCGGCAACGCTCTCTCCCTTCGCAGCGGAAGAGGACTGGGCGCTGGACATGCTGATCACATGGCCGCCCAGCTCGTACATCGCCGCTTCAAAGCTCATCCGCGTACGCGTCGACGGCTCGAAGAACAGCGTCGCCAGTTTTTTGCGGTCGCAGGCATGGGCATATTTATCCGGATCGGCAATGATGTCCTCCGCAACGCGGATCAGCTCATCGATATCGTCCACCGACAAATCCAGAATATCCAATAAATACTTCATATATATTTCCCTTTCAAACTGTCGGAGTTTGTGAAGCAAACTCGCCCCGAGGCACATAAATGAGGAATCAAATAGATGTCAGGCCTCCGGACTTTCAGAAAAATATCGGAGTTTGCGGAGCAAACTCGCCCCGAGGCACATAAACAAGAAATCAGAAAGATATCAGGCCTCGGTTCGCCATCCCTCATCCGACGGATTGTTGCGGAAACGGATCAGACGGGCGACATCCTCGGGCCGGATATAGCCGGTCTTGGCCGCGACTTCGGCGATGCAGTCAAAGTTCGTGAGAGAATGGTTCACCACATCGGCGGCGGCCAGACGATCCAGGCCTTTCTGCATGCCGTAGGTAAAGATCGACACGATGCCCAGCACCTCGGCGCCGGCCTCGCGGAGGACGTTCACGACCTCGAGGACACTGCCGCCGGTGGAGATCAGATCCTCCACGACAACGACCTTCTGGCCTTTTTCGAGACGGCCTTCGATCTGATTCTGCCGGCCGTGATCCTTTGAGCCGGAGCGGACATAGCCCATGGGAAGGTTCATCAGATGGGCGGTGATGGCGGCATGCGCGATGCCGGCGGTGGAGGTGCCCATGAGGACCTCCGCCCCGGGATAGTAAGTCCGGATCAGAGAGGCGAGGCCTTCTTCCACGTGCGTTCTGACTTCAGGCGCGGTGAGGGTCAGGCGGTTGTCACAGTAAACGGGGGATTTGATGCCGCTGGCCCATGTGAAGGGCTCGTCGGGCCTAAAGAATACAGCCTTTATTTTTAACAGATCTTCTGCAATCAAACGTTCCAGTTCCATAAATACCTCCAAAGAAAAGAATGTAAAAGCGGGATTAGCCCACAAACTCCTTCATGCAGCGCTCGTACGCAGCCACCGGATCGGCAGCCTGGGTGATGGGACGGCCGACGACGATATAGTCCGAGCCGATCTCACGGGCCTTGGCTGGCGTCATGACACGGCGCTGGTCATCCGCGGCGCTGTCGGCAAAGCGAATACCGGGCGTAACGGTCAAAAAGGCGGCGCCGCAGACGTCGTGGACCTTTCCGGCCTCCAGCGGCGAGCAGACCACACCGTCCAGACCAGCTTCCTGCGCGTTCTTGGCGTAGTGCATGACGACCTGGTCGATCGGTTTTTCGATCCACAAATCCTGCTCCATGGTCTTCTGATCAGTCGAGGTCAGCTGGGTCACGGCGATGAGCAGCGGACGCGTCCCGTCCGGACGCGTCAGGCCTTCCAGCGCGGCCTTCATCATGGCCTTGGTGCCGGCAGCATGCAGATTGCAGATATCGACATCGAGTCCGGAAAGGACGGCCATCGCCTTTTTGACCGTGTTGGGAATATCATGCAGCTTCAGATCCAGAAAGATCTTGTGACCGCGCGCTTTGATCTCGCGCACGATCGACGGGCCTTCGGCGTAGAAAAGCTCCATGCCGATCTTCACAAAGGGCTTCCGGCCCGTGAACTGATCCAGAAACTGAAGCGTCTCTTCCTTGCTTGCAAAATCACAGGCAATGATTACATCTCTTGCCATAATAACCTCCTGATTATGATTGATATGAAGTCAGCTTCTTTTTATCATAGCGGTTTCGCAGGAACAGACCGCCGACATCTTAAGGACTGCCAGCTGCATCACGCGATCCCGATAATATCCGTCAGCTTTTCGATCCTCAGTTCATCCATCACCCGCGGCAGATCCTCAATGATCCGCTTGCAGGCGAAGGGATCCACCAGGTTGGCGGCGCCGACTTCGACCGCCGATGCGCCGGCCATCATCATCTCGATGACATCCCGGGCACAGGAGACGCCGCCCATCCCGATGACGGGGACCCGGACGGCTTTTGCGACCTGATAGACCATCCGGAG
>JAGBND010000119.1 GCA_017634575.1 Bacillota bacterium | reverse complement strand
TGGAGGGACTCGCCCAGCTGGTGGGAAAGGGACAGGTGCCCGAGGCGCTGAAAGAAAAGCGCATTCTTTCCCTGGATATGGCGGCCATGATCGCCGGAACCAAGTACCGCGGCGAATTTGAAGAGCGCCTGAAAAAGTGCATGGAAGAGATTAAGGCCGATGGCAATATTATTCTCTTCATGGACGAAATCCATACCCTGATCGGCGCCGGTTCAGCGGAAGGCACCATGGATGCCTCCAATATGCTGAAGCCCGCCCTTTCCCGGGGAGAGGTGCAGCTGATCGGCGCAACGACGGTTTCCGAATATACCAAGCGGATCGAAAAGGACGGCGCGCTGGCCAGACGTTTCCAGCCGGTGAATGTGGAAGAACCATCCGAGAAGGAGACGCTGGAAATTCTTCAGGGCCTCTCCTCCCGGTTTGAAGCGCATCATCAGGTAAAATATACCCCCGAGGCGCTCTCGGCAGCGGTTTCCCTGTCCAAGCGTTATATCAACGACCGCTTCCTGCCGGACAAGGCCATCGATCTGATGGATGAGGCGGGCAGCCGGATTCATCTGGCCAAGGGCGCGCATCTTGAAAAAGCTACCCAGCCCCTGTACAGCCGCGCCGATGTGGATGCGGCCCTGAAAAAGCGGGAAGAAGCGGTATTAAAGGGCGATCTGGAAGAGGCCAGGCTCTATAGAGCCAAGGCCAGGGAAATTGAGGAGGCCCTGAAGAAGCAGGAAAAGAAAAGCCCGGCCAAAAAGGCCGAGGAAGCAGTTATGGTCACGGAGCAGGATATGGCCGATGTGCTGGCCCTTTGGACGGGCATTCCCGTTGCCAGACTGGCTGAATCCGATCAGGAACGGCTGGTTCATCTGGAGGAGCGGCTTCATGAACGGCTGATTGGCCAGAATGAGGCGGTAACCGCTCTGGCCAAGTCCATCCGCCGCAGCCGTCTCGGCCTGAAGGATCCCAAACGGCCCATCGGTTCCTTCCTGTTTTTAGGTCCCACCGGCGTAGGCAAAACCGAGCTGGCAAAGGCGCTGTCCGAGGCGCTGTTTGGCCAGGAGGATGCCATGATCCGGGTGGATATGTCGGAATATATGGAGAAATACAGCGTCTCCAGGCTGATCGGCTCCGCCCCCGGCTATGTGGGCTACGAGGAAGGCGGCCAGCTGTCCGAAAAGGTGCGCAAAAAGCCTTACAGCGTGGTGCTCTTCGACGAGATCGAGAAGGCTCATCCGGACATCTTCAACCTGCTGCTGCAGGTGCTGGATGACGGTATTCTGACCGACTCCCAGGGTCGGAAGGTGGATTTTAAAAATACTGTCATTATCATGACGTCCAATACCGGCGCCCGCGCCATCAGCACGCCGAAAACCCTGGGCTTTACCACGAATCACTCGGAACAGCATGCCTATGAGGATATGAAAAAGCATGTGATGGACGAGGTGAAGCGGACCTTCAGGCCGGAGTTTTTAAACCGTCTGGACGAGACGATTGTCTTCCATTCTCTGACGGAAGAGGAAATCGGAAAGATCGCCGACCTGATGTTCAAAGAGATTGCCGGACGGGTCAAGGAGGCTCAGGGAATTACCATTACCCTTACAGAGGCCGGACGCGCGCTGATCTGCAAACAGGGCTATAATCCCACCTACGGCGCAAGACCGCTGCGCAGGCTGCTGCAGTCTCAGCTGGAGGATGCGCTGGCGGATATTATTCTTTCCGGCGAGGCAGCTGCGGGGGACACCCTTTTGTGCGATGCCGGAGAAAATGACAAGCTGACATTGAAGAAATACTGAGCTCTTTTCCGTATACAGTAGTTTGGGAATTATCAGATAACTGTCCGGTGATGGTTCTTTTACGATTCTCATACTGTCAGCAGATAAAACGAAAATGGATAGAAGGGAGATCCTTACGTGGCTAAAAGCAAGGTTGTGTATGTCTGCAGCAAATGCGGAGCGGAAAGTCCTAAATGGATGGGACAGTGCCCCTCGTGCCATGAGTGGAATACCCTGGAGGAGCGGGAAAAGATAACAGCTCCCCCTGCGGGAGCCCATCAGGCAGCATCCGGTTCCAGACTGCGCTTAGCCCCGAAACAGCTTGCCAAGGTTTCCCTTTCCGGATCTGACCGGATGAAAACAGGGCTGGATGAGCTGGACCGGGTTCTGGGAGGCGGCTTCGTAAAGGATTCCATTACCATTATCGCGGCAAAACCCGGCGCCGGAAAGTCCACGCTGCTGCTGCAGCTTTCTCAGAAAATTGCGGCGGCAGGCGGTAAGGTTTTATATGTTTCCGGTGATGAATCGGATTCTCAGATCCGGTCACGGGCCGCGAGAATTCTTCCGGAGGGCATCCATGATAACATCTGGGTCATGTCTACCGCCCATATGAATGAAGTGGTGACCGCCGTGGAACAGATTGACCCCGTCATGCTGATTCTGGACAGCATCCAGACCTTTTATCTGGATGAATATCCCTCCAGGCCCGGTTCTCCGACCCAGGTGATGGAATGTACGGAGGCGGTGCTTCGCATCGCCAAAAACCCGGAGCATCCGCGGGCTGTTTTAATGGCGGGACAGCTGACCAAGGAGGATGAGCTGGCCGGCGTGCGCTCCCTGGAGCATATGGTGGATACGGTGCTGTTTATGGAGGCGGACCCGGTGGAGGAAATCCGCACGGTGTCGGCCACCAAAAACCGTTTTGGCAGCACCGGTGAGACGGGCTTTTTTACCATGGAAGAGGATGGCCTTAATCCCATCAGCAATCCGTCCCGGTATTTTATGACCGATCGGGCCGAGGGCGCGGCGGTTACCGGATGTGCTTTGACGGTTCTGAAGGAAGGGACCCGTCCCATGGTGGTGGAGGTGGAGAGCCTGATCTCCAACAGCTTTACGCCTTATCCCTCACGAATTGCCGAATGCATGAGCCGCGACCAGCTGGGAACACTCTTGTCCGTGCTGGAAATCAGAGGCGGCATCGGCTTGTACGACAAGAATGTGGTGGTGAAATCCACCGGCGGCCTGAAGATGACCTCTCCCTCCGTGTCCCTTGGCATTCTGATGGCGATTGCCTCTTCGGTGCTGAAGATCTCGATTCCCCAGCAGACAATTTTTATCGGGGACGTGGGCCTGACCGGCGAACTGAAAAAGGTGCCTTCCATCGAGATGATGATCCGGGAGGTCTGCCGTCTGGGCTTTAAGAAGATTTACATTCCTGCCGGTGAATACCGCAGCGAAACCTTCCGTGATCAGGGCAGCACGCAGATTCTGCGCATGCGGGACCTTTCCTCGGTGATCCGGGATGTGTTTGGCGACTACAGAAAGCATCTGCTGGACGAACCCGATGGCGGAAGCGATGGAGGCTCAGGCGGATACGGCAGGGATCATCGCCGGAGCGGATCATACGGGAGGAAAGTCTGATGTTCGACAACGATACCAAAAGCGCAAGGGAAGGCTTCAGGTCTTTGTCTTTTGCGGGAAAGATTTCCCATCTGCTTCGCTATTACTGGCTGCAAAGCCTGATCGTCATCGCTTTGCTTGCGGCGCTGATCAGCTATATCGGCCATCTGACCTGGGCAAAGGAAAAGGAAGCCTGCCTTGGGGTTGCCATTCATGCCAATATTATTGACACGGACCTGGTTCTCACCTGGCCGGAGCATCTGGATCAAACCTATCCGGATCTGACAAAGCAGGGAAAGGAAGCCTTCAAGGTTTATACGTTTTACAGCGGTTATACCGGCGTACAGCAGGAAGAGGCCGTGACGGAAATCTACCGACTGGCGGCCTATATCCAGACCGATATGCTGGATGTGATGATCGGGGACGAGGAAACCATGCGAATCGACGGGGAGACAGGCTATCTGATGGATCTTACGCAGGTCTTTACCCAGGAGGAGCTGGATCAGATCCGTTCGCTTTCGGATCCATATTCCAAAGACGGCGATACAGGCATTCTGTCCCTGGATATTACCAAAACCTCCGATACCGGCCGCGTGATCAGCACGACGAAGCAGGTTCCCCTTCTGATCAGCGTCAGAGGCGCAGATGCTCTTTTTGACGAAACTTTTGCCTCCAGACCCATATATATCGGCATTGTGAACGGAACGCCTCATCTTGACAATGCAAAGGAGTTTATATTACAATTACTCGGAAGCTATGCCCCTGCGGCAAATCCCTAAAGCCTTTTCAGGCAGAAAGCGAGCGTCTAATTACATGGCAATCGAGTACAAAAATGCTGGCGTCGATGTGGAAGCCGGATACGAGTCCGTCCGTCTGATGAAAAACTTTGTGCAGTCCACCTTTGGCCCTGAGGTCGTTACCGATCTTGGCGGTTTTGGCGGACTGTTTTCTCTTTCAGCCATGAAAGGCATGGAAGAGCCTGTGCTGGTTTCCGGAACCGATGGCGTGGGAACCAAGCTGAAGCTTGCCTTTTTACTGGACAAGCACGATACCATCGGTATTGATGCGGTGGCTATGTGCGTCAACGATGTGCTTTGCTGCGGCGCGTCTCCGCTTTTTTTCCTGGATTATATTGCCTGCGGCAAGAATATCCCGGAGAAGATTGCCGAGATTGTTAAGGGCGTAGCCGATGGCTGCCGGCAGGCCCACAGTGCGCTGATCGGCGGTGAGACCGCAGAGCATCCGGGGATGATGCCGGAAGAGGAATACGATATTGCCGGCTTTTCGGTAGGCATCGTGGACAAAAAGAATGTGATTGACGGCACCAAGGTGCAGGCAGGTGATGTGATTATCGGCCTTGCCAGCACCGGCGTTCACTCCAATGGCTTCTCGCTGGTTCGAAAGATTTTTGGGCTGGATACGGATGATGCCATGAAGCATCTCTCCAGCGACTACGGTGTGCTGGATGCCCCGCTGGGCGAAGTGCTGCTGAAGCCCACACAGATTTATGTAAACGCCATCGAATCCCTTCGTAAAAAAGTTGAGGTTAAGGCCATCAGCCATATTACCGGCGGCGGCTTTTACGAGAACATTCCCAGAATGCTTCCCGACTATACCAACGCGCATATTGAAAAGGGAACCTGGGATATGCCGAAGATCTTCCCCCTGATGCAGCAGGAGGGCCAGATCAGCGAGGAGGGCATGTACAATACCTTTAATATGGGCATCGGCATGATGCTGGTTACCGCTCCGGAGAATGCTGATGCTGCGCTGGAGGCCCTTGAAGCGGCCGGACAGAGGGCATGGAAGATCGGTTCCATTGAAACAAGCGAGAGCAAAACGCCGGGGGTGATCCTTTGATCCGCGTTTGCGTGTTAATTTCCGGCGGCGGCACCAATCTGCAGGCTTTGCTGGATCAGAAGGCTGCCGGTTTTTTGCCGGAAGCGGAGTTTGCTCTGGTAGTAAGCAACCGGAAAAAGGCCTACGGGCTGGAGAGGGCTAAGGCTGCCGGCGTCAAGACAGCTTATCTTCCCACGGTGCGCTTTGATTCCAATGAGGCCTACAATGAAGCCCTTCGGGATCTGCTTTTGGAAGAAAAGATCGATCTGGTGGTGCTGGCCGGTTTTCTGGTGGTGCTGGGCGCGCCCATGGTGGAGGCCTTTAAAAACCGGATTATCAATATTCATCCCAGCCTGATTCCATCCTTCTGCGGCGACGGCTTCTATGGATTAAAGGTACATGAACAGGCCTTAAAGCGCGGCGTGAAGGTGACCGGGGCCACCGTTCATTTTGTGGATTCAGGGACCGACACGGGTCCGATTATCCTGCAGAAGGCGGTGGATATTCTGCCGGACGATACCCCCGAGAGTCTGCAGCTTAGGGTTATGCAACAGGCGGAATGGAAGCTGCTGCCCGAGGCGGTAAAGCTTTTCTCGGAAGGCCGGCTTCATGTGAAAGACCAGGTGGTTCAGGTCGACCGTTCCTGACGGTCTCATGATCATTACCGATCTGAAATGTATCGCCATTCGTACCTACTTATATAAGGCATTATTGTGTTAAATCGTGAAGGAGGATGATTCATGAAGATTTTAGTTGTTGGCTCCGGCGGAAGAGAACACGCCATTGTCTGGAAGCTGGCCCAAAGCCCCAAAGCAGCGCAGATCTACTGTGCGCCCGGCAATGCGGGCATCGCTTCTTTAGCAGCCTGTGTGCCAATCAAAGCGACGGACGTGAAGGCGCTGGCCGACTGGGCTGAAGAAAACAAAATCGACCTGACGGTAATCGGCATGGATGATCCGCTGATGCTTGGCATTGTCGACGAATTTGAAAGCAGAGGCCTTCGGGTTTTCGGGCCCCGAGCTAACGCGGCCATTATCGAAGGCAGCAAGGTTTTCTCCAAAAACCTGATGAAGAAATATGGAATTCCCACCGCCGCATACGAAGAGTTTACCTCTCCTGACGAAGCGAAAGCCTATATTCAGGCAAACAAAACTTATCCGCTGGTGTTAAAAGCGGACGGCCTTGCCCTGGGAAAGGGTGTTCTGATCTGTGAAAATCAGCAGGACGCTTTAGACGGCGTAGACGAGATCATGGTGGACAAAAAATTCGGCCAGGCCGGATCTAAAATGGTTATCGAAGAATTTTTAAGAGGCCAGGAAGTGTCGGTGCTGTCCTTCTGCGACGGTAAAACCGTCAAAACCATGGTTTCCGCTCAGGATCACAAACGGGCCTTTGACGGCGATCAGGGACTGAATACAGGCGGCATGGGCACCTTCTCTCCCAGTCAGTACTATACGAAAGACTATGAGGAAAAAGCCATCGCTCAGATTTTCCAGAAAACCGTCGATGCCATGAATCAGGAGGGCAGAACCTTTAAAGGCGTTCTGTATTTTGGTCTGATGCTTACAGAGAATGGCCCGAAGGTGCTGGAATATAACGCCCGTTTCGGCGATCCGGAAACGCAGGTGATCCTGCCAAGGCTTAAAACCGATCTGGTGGATATTTTTGAAGCCTGCATCGACGGGACCCTGGACCAGCTGGAAATCGAGTGGGAGGATAATGCGGCGGTCTGCGTGGTTCTGGCCTCCGGCGGCTACCCGGTCAGCTATCAGAAGGGTTATCCCATTGAAGGATTGAACGCCTTTGAAGGACAGGACGATCTGATGATCTTCCATGCAGGAACCGCTTTTGAAAACACCGCTGATGGAAAGCAGCAGATTGTTACCAGCGGCGGCCGGGTGCTGGGCATTGTTGCTCTGGCAAAGGATCTTCCTGCTGCCATTGAAAAAGCCTATCAGAATGTGGACAAGGTAACCTTCAAGGACGCCTTCTATCGGCACGATATCGGCAGAAAATAAGATTGTAAGAAAAGAGGACAAGGGATATGGATAGACCAAACATGATGCTGTATATCCATATCCCTTTTTGTGTCAGAAAGTGCCTTTACTGTGATTTTCTGTCCTTTCCGGGATGCGCAAAGGATACCATCAGCGCCTACGCGCAGGCCCTGGTTCTGGAGATGCAAAAGAAAAAACATCTGGCGGACGGGCACCATGTTTCTTCCATCTTTTTCGGAGGGGGAACGCCATCTCTTATCGATACTTCCCTGATGGGCCGGATCATGGAAACCATCCATCGTCTCTTCGACGTGGATCCCGATGCAGAGATCACCATGGAAATGAATCCGGGCACCGTAACGGCTGAAAAGGCTGCCTGCTATAAAGCGCTTGGCATTAACCGCATCAGCATGGGTGCCCAGTCCTTTGTGGACAAGGAGCTGTCTTCGCTGGGGAGAATCCATCAAAGCGATCAGACTGCCGAGTCGGTGCGGATCTTAAAAGAGGAAGGCTTTGACAACATCTCCCTGGATCTGATGTTTGATTTGCCCTATCAAAGTCTGGATTCCTGGATGTATTCGCTTCAAAAGGCCCTCGGCCTGGGACTGAAGCATCTGTCCTGCTACAGTCTGATTGTGGAGGAAGGAACGGAGTTTAACCGGCTCTATGAAGAAGGAAAGCTGAATCTTCCGGGGGAAGATCTGGATCGGGCCATGTATCATGGGGCAAAAGCCTATCTGGAAAAGCAGGGCTTCAGGCAATACGAGATTTCCAATTTTGCCCTGGAGGGCTTTCACAGCCGGCACAATCTGGGATATTGGACAAGAGAGCTGTATCTGGGCTTTGGACTGGGCGCAGCTTCCCTTGAACCCGGTCAGATCAGAAGCTCCAATACCTGTGACCTTGACGCCTATCTCAAGGATCCGGCAGCAGGCATGGAAAGAGAGGCGCTGTCTCTTGAGGATCAGATGTCGGAAACCATGTTTCTGGGTCTGAGAACCCTGCAGGGGGTGGACCTGGAGCGCTTTGAGAAGACCTATCAGCAATCCGCCAGGGAATTATTTGCCGATGCCATTGACAGGCATATGGCCGACGGCCTGCTGGCGCTTCATGGAAAATGGCTGCATTTGACCGAGAAAGGTCTTGATCTGGCCAACCAGGTATATGTGGATTTTCTTTTGTGAACGATTTGTGAATCTCACGATTTTTTCGAAAAAACCCATTGACAAATAGGGTCAGTGGGTTTATATTATATCAAGATGTTAGCACTCCTCCCTTTCGAGTGCTAACAAAAAGAAAATGGCAGGTAAGATAAAATGGAAATGAGTGAACGTAAGCTCCAGATCCTGCAGGCCATCATACTGAATTATCTGGAGACGGCCGAACCGGTGGGTTCCCGTACGATATCCCGCCGATTCCTGATGGATCTGTCTTCAGCTACGATTCGAAATGAAATGTCAGACCTGGAAGAGATGGGGCTCATTGAGCAGCCGCATACTTCCGCCGGCCGTATTCCTTCATCCAAGGGATACCGGCTTTATGTAGATCAGCTGATGAAGCGGGATACGGTGGACGACCAGCAGATGAATATCTTGATGAATCTGCTGAAAAACAAAACGGTCCAGCTGGATTCCCTTCTTCGGGAAATCGGAGACCTTTTGTCCACCATGACAAAATATCCGACGGTAGTGACGATGCCCCAGATCAAGCAATCGGCTCTGAAGCATCTGCAGCTGATGCCGCTGGACGAGCATTCGGCGATTCTGGTACTGGTAACAGACGGAAACATTGTACGCAACCACGTTATTCCATTGCAGCATGAAATGAAAGAAACCGACCTATACCGGATTTCCGATGTGCTTAACAAGGAGCTTTCCGGCCTTTCTCTTTCCCAGATGGATCTTCCCCTGATTCAGAAAATCAAGCGGGACTGCCATGTGGAACCGGAGATTATGGAAAGTCTTCTGAACGCCATCAGCGACACCCTGGAGCATGCCAAAGACGGAGATGTGTTTACCTCCGGCGCCACCAATATTTTAAGCTTTCCGGAGTTCTCTGATATTGCCAGGGCCCGTTCCCTGATGGAGTTTTTCAATCAGAAGGATCAGATCCTGCATATGGTCAGCACGGAAGAACGTCCGGTGGGAACCGGACTGAAAATCAGGATCGGCACCGAGAACACCATCGAGCAGCTGCACGACTGCAGCATTGTCACGGCAAATTACCGTTATAAGGACCGGACCATCGGCACCATCAGTGTAGTCGGTCCCATCCGGATGGACTATCAGAAGGTTGTGTCCGCTTTAGAAGGGCTGATGCTGGATTTCCCGGATCTGTTCGGTAAGCCGACTGGGCCTGATATAGGGTCGCTTCCTGATTCGAAAGCGAATTAACCCTTAGCTTTAATACTATGATTATTTCAGGAGGAAGATATGACCGAAGATCTGAAGGATAAAGAAAAGGTCGAAGAAGAAATCGTTTCAGAGGATCAGGAAATGGTTTCGAAGAGCGAGGCAGAGGAACCTGCGGCAGAGGCAGCTGCGGAAGAAAGCAGCGTGTCTGCGGAGGAAGATCTGCTGATGAAAGAGGCCAAACGCTGTGAAGAACTGGAGGCTAAGCTGAAGGATACCCAGGACAGGCTTTTAAGGAACATGGCTGAGTTTGACAATTACCGCAAACGCACCACCAAAGAGAAGAGCCAGTCCTTTGATAATGGCGTCAAGCACATTGTGGAAAATCTCCTTCCGGTTATCGACAATCTGGAAAGAGCGCTCCAGGCCGCCAAAGATCCGGAAGATAATTTCGTAAAGGGCGTCCAGATGACCTATGACCTGTTCATCAGCACCCTGGAAAAGCTGAACGTCAAACAGATCGATCCTCTTGGAGAAACCTTTGATCCCCATTTCCACGATGCCATGCAGCATGTGGAAGATGAAGAGCACGGCGAAGATGAAGTGGTGCAGGTATTCCAGAAGGGATATCTCATCGGCGATATGCTGATTCGGGCCGCGCTGGTAAAAGTAGCCAACTAACTTATTTTTGAAACATATATTTAACTGGAGGTATGAAGTTATGAGTAAGATTATTGGTATTGACCTTGGAACCACCAACTCCTGCGTAGCCGTCATGGAAGGCGGACAGCCGGTGGTTATCACGAACCCGGAAGGCAGCCGTACAACGCCTTCTATCGTTTCTTTCAGCAAAACCGGTGAGAGACTGGTCGGCGATCTGGCTAAGCGTCAGGCCGTGTCCTATCCCGACAAGACTGTTCGTTCCATCAAACGTGTCATGGGTACGGATCATCGTGTGACCATCGACGGAAAGTCCTACACCCCTCAGGAAATCAGCGCCATGATTCTTCAGAAGCTGAAATCCGATGCAGAAGCTTACCTTGGCGAGAGCGTCAGCGATGCGGTCATCACCGTTCCCGCTTACTTCAATGATGCGCAGCGTCAGGCTACCAAGGATGCAGGCCGTATTGCCGGTCTGGATGTCAAACGTATCATCAACGAGCCTACCGCAGCCGCGCTGGCTTATGGCCTGGACAACGAAGCCGAGCAGACCATTATGGTTTACGACCTTGGCGGCGGTACCTTTGATGTTTCTGTCATTGATATCGGCGAAGGCGTTATTGAGGTTCTGGCTACCAGCGGCGACAACCACCTGGGCGGCGACGACTTCGACCAGAGAATTATCGATCATCTGGTATCCGAGTTCAAACGCACGGAAGGCGTCGATCTTTCCACCGACAAGATGGCTATGCAGCGTCTGAAGGATGCCGCAGAGACAGCGAAAAAAGAGCTGTCCAACATGACCACCACGGATATCAATATTCCTTATATCACCGCTACCGAGGAAGGCCCGAAGCATCTGTCCGTCAGACTGACCAGAGCTGAGTTTGACCGTATGACAGCTGATCTGGTTGAGCGCACCAAGACCCCTGTTACCAATGCCTTAAGAGATGCCGGCATTTCTGCAGCCGAGCTTGGAAAGGTGCTGCTGGTCGGCGGTTCCACCCGTATTCCTGCCGTTCAGGATGCAGTCCGCGCCCTTACCGGCAAGGAGCCTTCCAAGACTCTGAATCCTGATGAGTGTGTCGCTGTCGGCGCCGCTATTCAGGGCGGCAAGCTTTCCGGTGAAGCCGGAAGCGGCGATATCCTGCTGCTGGATGTAACACCTCTTACCCTTGGCATCGAAACCATGGGCGGCGTTGCGACGCCTCTGATCGAGCGCAACACTACCATTCCCACCAAGAAATCCCAGGTGTTCTCTACTGCTGAGGACAACCAGACCGCTGTGGATATCCATGTTGTACAGGGCGAGCGTCCGCTGGCCAGAGACAACAAGACCCTTGGAAAGTTCCGTCTGGACGGCATTCCGGCTGCTCCCCGTGGAGTACCTCAGATCGAGGTTACCTTCGATATCGATGCAAACGGCATTGTCAATGTAACCGCTAAGGATCTGGGAACCGGCAAGGAACAGAAGATCACCATTACCGCTTCCACCAATCTGTCCGATGCGGAAATCGACCGCGCCGTGAAGGAAGCTGAACAGTACGCTAACGAGGATAAGAAGCGTAAAGAAGCCATCGACGCCGTCAATGAAGCAGACGCCATGGTCTTCCAGGCTGAAAAATCCATCCAGGAGCTGGGCGACAAGGTACCTGGCGATGACAAGAGCCGTATTGAGTCCGAGATTTCCAAGACCAAAGCGCTGGTTGAAAAGCAGAAAAACAACCCGAATGTTTCCGATTCCGAAGTTTCCGAGATCAAAGCGCAGACGGAAGCCCTTACCAAGGCGCTGAACGATATGGCTACCAAGCTGTATCAGCAGAACGGCGGCCAGCAGGGCGGCAACCCCTTTGAAGGCCAGGGCGGCCAGGGCGGCTTTAACGGCGGCGCTCAGGGCGGCTTTAACGGCGGATTCGGCGGCGGCCAGGGCACCTCTTCCGGAAACGACCACAAGGGCGGA
>JAGBND010000118.1 GCA_017634575.1 Bacillota bacterium | reverse complement strand
TGGGCCACCACCTGCGGACCCTGCGGATCCGATGCCGGAATCTTTTCCACGCTGAAACCGGTCACCTCGGTATCGCCGTAGGTCAGTCCGTATCCGAAAGGATACAGCGGCTCGTCCTGATAGTACCGGTAGGTGCGGCCTTTCATGGAATAGTCCGAAAAGTCCGGAAATTCTGCCATCTTGTCGTTGCGGTAAAAGGTCACCGGCAGCTTCCCAGAAGGCGAAACCTTTCCAAAAAGCAAATCCGCGATCGCCCGGCCGCCCCGCGCACCCGGGTACCAGCCCAGCAGCAGGGCATCCGCCTTCTCAGCGGCCGGACCCAGATCGATGGCGCTCCCGCACAGCAGCACAATCACCGTCGGCTTGCCGACCGCCAGCACCGCGTCCATCAGCGTCCGCTGGGACTGCGGCAGAAGCAGATCCTCCTTGTCGCCGGAATAGTAGCTGTTGTGGGCATCGCCTTCCTCGCCCTCCAGGGTCTCGTCCAGCCCGACCACCAGCACCACCTGATCGCTGGCCCTGGCCACCGCTACCGCCTCAGCGATCCTGTCGTTCGGCGGCCCCAGCGGCTCCACCCGGTCCTCTGACAGGGCGCAGCCCTCGGAGTAGAGCACCCGGGAAGTCCCTTTGGATTCCTCGGAGGCCAGATTCTGAATCCCCTCCAGCACCGTGATGTACCGGGAAGAGGTTCCGTGATAATTGCCGATCAGCGCCCGCCGGCTGTTAGCGTTCGGACCGATCACGCCGATCACCTTGCCGGATTTCGGATCCAGCGGCAGCAAACCGTCGTTCTTCAGGAGCACGCAGGACTTCACCGCCGCCTGCCAGGCCAGGTCCAGATGAGCATCACACTCGATGGCATCGAAGGAAATCGCATCATACGGACTTCCTTCTTCGCCGAGAGTTCCCAGCAGATATCTTGTGGTCATCAACCGGACGACGGAGCGGTCAATGTCCGCCTCGTCAATCGCGCCCACCGCCAGAGCTGCCAGGACGGAACTATAGGTGCAGCCGCAATTCAAATCGCAGCCGGCCTTCAGCGCCATGGCTGCCGATTCAACCGCAGAATTCGTCACATGATGGAACTCGTGGAAATTCTGAATGGCACCGCAGTCTGAAACGAAATGCCCTTCGAACCCCCATTCATCCCGAAGTTTCTTCATTAGAAAGTTGCTGGCGCAGCAGGGCTCACCGTTCAGCCGGTTATAAGCGCCCATGACGGCCTCGACATTGCCGTCTTTGACCAGCTTCCGAAAAGCCGGAAGATAGGTTTCTTCCATATCTTTCTTGCTGGCTTTGGCATCGAAGGCGTGTCTGGTTGCCTCCGGTCCACTGTGAACGGCGAAATGTTTTGCACAGGCAGCTGCCAGGAGATAGCCGTCGTTGGCTGGCTTTTGGTCGCTGTCAGCCGGTTCGCTGCCGGCAGCGGCTGGCTCTTGGTCGCTACTTTTCGCTGCGTCCAGATAATCCGGCGCGCCCTGAAGGCCTTTTACAAAAGCCGTTCCGAGCCGCCCGGTCAGATAGGGATCTTCCCCGTAGGTCTCGTGGCCGCGTCCCCAGCGGGGATCCCGGAAAATATTGATGTTGGGCGACCACATGGTCAGACCGTGGTAGATACCCCGGTCCCCCTCTTTGGAGAGGGCGTTGTACTTTGCCCGGGCTTCCACGCCGATGGAGGAGGCGATCTTTTCCAGCAGCTCATCGTCGAACGTGGCCGCCAGGCCAATCGCCTGCGGAAAGCTGGTAGCGGTTCCGCCTCTGGCCAGCCCGTGAAGCGCCTCGTTCCACCAGTTGTAGGCCGGAACGCCGAGACGATCGATAGCCGGTGCCTGATAGAGCAGCTGCGAGGCTTTTTCTTCCACTGTCATTTGACTGACCAGCGCCTCGGCCAGCTCTCTGGCCCGCTCACGTGTCATAGAACCACCACCCCCTTTTCGGATGTCTGTTTTTATAAACGATGGAGTGCGTCTTGTTGATAAGCTGCTATCCCGTGTTAGAGCTGCTTGAAGGTTTCTCCTTCCAGCAGCCGGCCCGTGACCGTGATATGTTCCGGCAGCGCCGTCCGGGGATGTTCAATGCGTTCAATCAATTTGGTCACCAGAAGCTGCCCAAGCTCCGGCGTGTTCTGCTGCCAGGTAGTCAGCTTTGGATTCATCATGTTGGCCATATGGATCCCATCGTAACCGGCTGCCGAAATATCCTCCGGGATTCTGAGTCCCGCCTCGTAAATCGCATTGATGCCGCCGATATAGGCGTAATCGTCCGAGAAAAGAATGCAGGTCGGCCTGTCCTTCAAAGCCAGCAGCTTTTTGGTAGCCTTGTAGCAGCTCGTCGGTTCATGATACTCACATTCCAAAATGTACTCGGAGGGAATATCCAGGCCAAGTTCATCCAGCGCCCGGTAAAAACCAGTCATCCGGTTCTCGGTTACCGCAGTAGGATTGCCATGAATGTAAGCGATGCGCCGGTGGCCTTTTTCATAAGCAAATTTGACCAGCGATTCGACCCCGTGAATATTATCGGAAAGAATTGCTGTGCGGTTGTTGAACGCATGGTCCAATGTCACCACCGGAAGATCCGACAGAATCAGCTCCTGCACGCCTGGATCGAAAAAGTCGGCATTGATCACAGCGACGCCGTCCACACCCCGGTATAGAGCATGCTGCAGATAGCTGGTGTTGTTCCCGCCCACATTGCTGCTGATAAAGGTAATATCGTATCCCCGCATTTCCGCTTCCAGCCGAAAGCTGGTCAGGGTAGAGGCGAAGTACTCGTGGGTAAATCCGCTGTTGGCAAGATCTGTGAAAACAATGCCTATATTATAGGTTCGGTTTGTCTTCAGAGCCCGGGCTGCTGCATTTTTGGTATAGCCAAGCTCTCTGGCCACATCCAGAATCCGTGTCCTGGTGGCCTCGCCAATATCTGCCTGGCCGTTCAAAGCCTTACTGACTGTCGCGACGGAGACGCCACAGTGTTTGGCAATATCTTTCATCGAAACCACTGTGACACCTCCTATCTGCAAACGTGCTTATATGAATGACTTTTAGTCGGGAATAGCTTTACTTAATCGTTTTCGTAACTTTACAATAACTGATTCTGATCTAAAAATCAAGTCCCCTGAAAAAAGAAATTGAAATTTGTAAAGGATGTACAATTATAATTCGCGAAAGTTGTGTAAAATGCCTATAAAATCGGCTTGTTGGTTAATCATCTGATCCATTTGAGTGATTGAGTTCATGTTTGAAAAGGCTAATTTTGATTTCGGAAATGTCCCTGATTCGCTTAAAATTTCGCCGTTTTACGAAAACGATTACTGTTAGATGTTTTTTGGGGTTTTCTGTCTGGCGATGCACTTCGGATGTTTTACGGTCCATCAGCATACGATCTGTCAGCAGCTTGACCAGCTCACCGCCCCGAAGCGCCTTGCCCGGAAACATCTTACGCATTACCGAAAAGCCGGCAAAAACAATCCCCAAATTTCCTTGACACATATTTCATTTTCAATTATGCTTTTACAAGAAACCTGCACCAAAAATCCATAAGACATTTATCCGGAGGTCCCCATGAGCAAACTTCGTTTTGGCATTATCGGCTGCGGCAACATCGCCCGCCGTTTCACCAACGCCCTTCATCAATCCGACGTGGCCGAGCCGTTGGCCTGCGCCTCCAGAGATGCAGCCAAAGCCGAAGCTTTCGCCAAGGACAATGGCATCCCCAAAAGTTATGGTTCCTATCAGGTACTTCTGGATGATGATCAGATCCAGGCAGTTTATATCGCCACAGTGCACAATACCCACGCAGATATTGCGAAGCAATGCATTTTGGCCGGCAAAGCCGTCATCTGCGAGAAACCCTTCTTTATTAATAAAAAGGAAGCAGAGGAGACCATCGCCCTGGCCAGGGAAAAGAATGTCCTTATTATGGAAGGCTTCTGGACCCGCACCATGCCCGCCTACCTGAAAGCCAAACAGTGGATCAAAGAAGGCAAAATCGGCGATCTCCACCTCATCCGCGCCAGCTTCTGCTTCAACATGCCCTATAACGAGCAGTTCAAAAACAGCCGGATCTGGAACCCCGCCACAGCCGGCGGCGCCCTTCTGGATGCCGGCGTCTATCCCTACGAATACGTGACCGGCATCATGGATGGCTATCCGGACGAGCTGAAAACCATCGTCCAGCGTGCCGAGACCGGCGTCGACGCCACCGTCACCCTCAGCATGCGCTATGCAAATGGCGTCGTTGCCGACTGCCTCACCAGCGTCGCCGGCTGGATGGATTCAACGGCCATCCTCTCCGGAACCAAAGGCTATATCAAACAATACTATTTCCTTGGCTGCCGGAAAACGGAACTTTACCAGGGCCGTGACGAACTGGTGGAAACCTATGAAGACCCGGTGGAGGAGGGCTTCGTCCATGAAATCGCCCACTTCGCCGATCTGTATCAGGCCGGAAAAACCGAGAGCGATCTGATCCCGCTGGCCGACACCCTGAACTTCGCCGAGGTGGCGGAACAGATTCTTTATTTTGGGGACGGTTCTAAAAATAGGGGTTCGTCAAAATAATCATCTTGACGAACCCAGGCCTATTTTGGGGACGGTTCTAAAAATAGGGGTTCGTCAGAATAATCATCTTGACGAACCCATCAGACATTTGCTATAATACCCATTTAGTGAACTATTGAACAGCAACGAACATAACCAAGTAGCGCTCGCAAGCCCCGCAAAGAGAGTGGATGCCTGAGGCTGAAAGCATCTGCCGGAAGAGGCCAGTGTGAATTTCATTATGGGAGCTGCCGGAACGTGAAGCGGGGCGGGTTCTTACCCGGACAATCAGGCCCCTGGCCTGCAAGCTTTCTCGCATCGGATCCGGCTGTATGTTACCGCATTAAGGGACCCAATAAGAGCAGAATCTGCTAAAGCTTGGTGGTACCACGGAATATCCCGTCCAACGCATGTTGGGCGGTTTTTTTGTTCATTCGCAGCTGTTCACAGTCCCGGCTTTCAGGGCAGAGCCGCTGCAGTCATTCTTATTTCCAGGAGGAAAAACCTTGAGTACGAAAGTAGACGAACTAAGAGCCAGATTCCAGGAACAGATGGACGCCGTCAAAGACGCGGAGGGCCTCGAAAAGATCCGCATCGCCTTCCTCGGCAAAAAAGGCTTCATCACCGATGTCATGAAATCCATGCGCGATATGAACGAAGATGAGCGCAAGGAAATGGGCAAGGTCATGAACGAATTCAAAGGCCAGGTCACGCAGGAGATCGCTGCGCAGGGCCAGAAGCTGAAGGCCCGCCTCGAGCAGGAAAAGCTCAAAAATGACATCCGATACGACATTACGCTGCCCTGTGAGAGCCCACTGGGCACGCTGCATCCCATCACCATCGTCCAGCGCGAGTTGGAGGAGATTTTCTCCAGCATGGGCTTCGCTGTCGAGGACTATGCCGAGGTGGTTACCGAATATGACAACTTCGAAGCCGTCAACGTCCCCAAGCATCATCCCGCCCGCGACATGCAGGACACCTACTATCTGGACAACGGCGAGCTGCTGAAAACACAGACCTCCGCCGCCCAGAACTTCATCCTCAGAAAATACGGCGCCCCCTGCAAGGCTATCTTCCCGGGCCGCTGCTTCCGTAATGAAGATGTCGATGCCTCCCACGAAACCACGTTCTTCCAGATGGAAGGCATGATGGTCGACACCGATATTTCCATCTCCAACCTGATCTATTTCATGAAAACCATGCTCTCCGAAGTCTTCCAGAAGGACCTCACCGTCCGCCTGCGCCCCGGCTTCTTCCCCTTCACGGAGCCCGGCTTCGAGCTGGACATCCAGTGCCCCTTCTGCGGCGGTAAAGGTTGCGCCACCTGCAAGCACGGCGGCTGGATCGAACTGTGCCCCTGCGGCATGATCCACCCCAACGTCCTTAGAATGGGCGGCATCGACCCTGAAAAATACACCGGATTCGCCTTCGGCCTAGGCCTGACCCGCCTCGCCATGATGAAATTCGGCATCAGCGACATCCGCTACCTGAACAGCGGCAACCTGCGGGCGCTCGAGCAGTTTAAGACGCTATAGGGCATCAACCGGACGCGCGCCAATAAATGACTGTTTTTGGTCAGCTGCAAAGTCGGCATCAGGCTGACGCGCGCTGACAAATAACCACTTTTAGAACCGTCCCCAAAATGGGGATTATAATAGAAGGAGATCGAAATGTTTCTATCCATGAACTGGATCCGCGATTTCGTCAATCTCGACGGGATCGACCTGGATGAGTTAATTCATAAATTTACCTTAGGCACCGCAGAGGTGGAAGGCACCGAGCATGTGGGCCGCGACACCTATGGCATCAAAGTAGGGCAGATCCTCACCTGCGAGGAGATTCCCGAATCCAAGAAGCTTCACAAGCTCACAGTCGATCTGGGAGATCATACCTGCCAGATCATGTGCGGCGCGCCCAATGCAAGAGCCGGCATCAAAGTCCCGGTAGCCACCCTCGGCGGCATGGTGGGCGGCATGAAGATTGAAGCCCGCCCCTTAGCCGGCTACGAGAGCCAGGGCATGTGCTGCAGCCAGAAAGAGCTGGGCGTCTCCGACGACCACTCCGGTCTCTGGGTGCTGCCCGATGATCTGCCCCTTGGCAAGGATATCAAAGAAATCTACGAGATCGACGATACCGTTTTTGAGGTGGATAACAAATCCCTCACCAACCGGCCTGACCTGTGGGGCCACTACGGCATCGCCCGGGAAATCGCCGCTCTGGCGGACCGCCCGCTGCAGCCGTACCCCGTGCAGGACCTCTCCGCCTATGGCGACCTGCCTGAAGTGCCGATCACGATCGAAGATCCGGAGCTTTGCTATCGTTACAGCGGCATGACCTTCGGCCATGTCACCAAAAACGTTTCCCCTATGAACATGCAGATCCGTCTGTATCGCTGCGGCATGCGCGGCATCAACCTGCTGGCGGATTTGACCAACTACCTCATGCTGGAGCTCGGCCAGCCTATGCACGCCTTCGACTACAAGCGCGTCAATGCCATCGAAGTGGGCCATCTTGACGGTGTGAACCAGTTCCAGACCCTGGACGGCAAAGATCGGACCATCCAGCCCGAAACCCTGATGATCAAATCCCATGGCGAGCCCGTTGCCGTGGCCGGTATCATGGGCGGTCTGGCTTCTGAGATTGTGGACGATACCGACAGCTTCCTGCTGGAAAGCGCCAACTTCGATGCCGTGAGCGTCCGCAAATCCGCACAGGCCATCGGCCTTCGCACCGACGCCTCCATGCGCTACGAAAAGACCCTTGACCCGGAGATGACCGTCACCGCCATCGCCCGCTACCTCAAGCTTCTGCTGGAGATCGACCCCGAAGCGAAGGTCACCTCCCGCCTCACCGACGTTTATCCCAAGAAATACCCCGTCCGTGTGATTAGCTTCGACAAGGCTTACGTCGACCGCATGACCGGCATCGATATCAGCCTGACGCGCATCGAAAAGACGCTTAAGGATCTCGGATTCAAAGTCGAACGTCAGGATGATCAGTTCACCGTGACCGTCCCCAGCTGGCGCGCGACCAAGGACGTGACCATCAAGGCCGACCTGATCGAAGAGATTACCCGTATTTACGGCTACGACAATTTTGAAATCAAAACCTCCAAGATGGATCTGTATCCCATCCTGCCCACGCCGGAGCATAAGCTTCACAGCGAGGTGAAGAACATGCTGGCCTTCACCTACGGCGCCCACGAGGTGCACACCTACGTGTGGAACGACGGCAAACGCCTCGGCGAGCTCGGCCTTTCCAATGCCGGCAAGCTGCATCTGACCAACTCCGTTTCGCCGGATATCGATACCATCCGCGAGGAGCTGATGCCGGCGCTGCTGACCGTTGCGCTGAAGAACAAGGGCTATGCTCCCAGCTACAGCATTTTTGAAATCGGCTCCTGCGTGCCTTCTTTAAAGGAAGATAAGCTCGCGAACGAAGAAAAGCATCTGGGCGTGCTGTTATATGGCCGCTCCGGGATGGAAGGTGAGCTTTTAGTGCGCGCCAAGGCCATCTGCGAGGATATCGCGAAGGCGATCAAGGGCGTTCACTTCTCCTACCGCGCCGCGAACGAGACCGAGGTCCGCGAGTGGCAGCATCCTTACAACAGCTTCGTCGTCTCCCTGGGTGAGGGCGAGAACGCCAAGGTCCTGGGAACGCTGGCCGTTGTCCATCCGTCCGTTGCCGGCAAGATCGAGAAGAAAGCCTGCGCCGTCGGCCTCGAGCTGAACATGGACGAGATCTATCCGCTCGTCAAGATGATGCCGCAGTTCAAGGAGCCCAGCCGCTTCCCGTCGATTACGGCCGACGCGACCTTCATCGTTGATTCGACCGTGCCGTACAGCGCCTTCGAGCAGATCATCGCCCGGGAGCCGGACCAGCACCTCGAGCGGTACGATCTGATGGGCATCTACGTGGACGAGGCCCTCTCCGGCAAGAAGTCCGTCACCATCCGTTTCACCTTCACCTCTTACGAGCGCACCCTGGAGATGGCCGAAGTCGCCGCCGCGATGGCTAAGATCAAATCCGATATGGGCGCCATCGGGGCCTACTGCCTGGACGTATGAGACAAAGGGGTCGGAGGCAATTGTCTCATTTTAGGATAGGGGCCGATCTGGCAGGCGGGATCCCGAACGAGGCGCTGGCTTGAAAATGCTGCGCGGCCTTGTAGATGCATTCTCCGCTAACTTGCCCGCTTTGCTATGCATCGAGGCGCTTCTGTGAATCGAAGTCCTTGCCGCATAGCAAAGCGGTCTTCGAACAAGCTGCGAATGCATCCGGCCATGCTTGCATTTTGCCGCGCCAGCGGCCTAGGTTCGTGATCCCGTCTGCCAGATCTTACCAACTTGTTGAAATGAGACAAAAGGCTCCGACCCCTTTGTCTCATTGAATTTATAATTTAGGAAGTTTTTATGTTTGACATTTGTTTGCTGGGCACCGGCGGAATGCTGCCGCTGCCGAATCGCCACCTGACCAGCCTGCTGATCCGCTTTGGAGGCTCATCGCTGCTCATTGACTGCGGCGAGGGAACCCAGATTTCCATGCGGCAGCTGGGATGGAGCTTTAAGGATATCGATTATATCTGCTTCACCCACTACCACGGCGATCATATCAGCGGGCTTCCCGGGCTGCTTCTTACGATGGGCAATTGCGATCGAACGGAGCCGGTGACGCTTGTGGGGCCGAAGGGGCTTCGCCGCATTGTCGAAGGCTTGCTACTTATTGCGCCTGGGCTGCCTTTCCAGATCCGCTATGTGGAGCTGACGAAGGATCAGATCGACGAGCAGCAGGAGATGAAGCTTGGTCCGGTGTTTGTGAGACCGTGTCGCTGCGACCATGGGGTTCCCTGTGTGGGCTACAGCGTGGAGGTGAAGCGTAATCCTCGTTTTGATCCGGAAAAGGCGAAGGCGAACAATGTGCCCCTGAAGCTGTGGCGATTCCTTCAAAAGGGCGAAACCGTGACGGCGGAGGATGGCACCGTCTATACGCCGGATCTGGTTCTTGCGGAGGAGCGGAAGGGGCTTAAGATTGCCTATGTTACGGACTCCCGGCCAAAAGATACCATTGTCAGATTGGCGCAGGATGCGGATCTTTTCATCTGCGAGGGCATGTATGGAGAGGCAGGCACGGACGAAAAAGCGGCCCAGCATAAGCACATGTCTTATCGGGAGGCGGCCCAGATGGCCAAGGATGCCGGCGTGAAAGAACTCTGGCTGACCCATTTTTCCCCTGCCATGCCGGCTCCCAAGGCATTCCTTTCGGAGGCCACCGCTATCTTCCCCAACGCCCGCTGCGGCAAAGACCGCCTGATTCGCGAGTTCATGTATGAGGATTAATTCGGAGAATTAACTTGGAGGATTAACTCGGAGGATTAATTCGCTAGAAAAATGGTACTGTTGTATGAAGAGAATAGTTGAAAAAGGGACTGGACAAGATCCAGTTCCTTTTTTAGAAAGAAACAAAGAGCTGGACTCAAAAAAGTCCAGCTCTTGCTGTGTTGGAGGAGGAGACAAAAGGGTCGGAGCTTTGTCTCATTTTCCTGGGAGGAGGCAAAGGGCTTCGAGTACTTTGTTTCCTTCCGTGCAGCTTGTCTCATTCCTGACTCCTGACCATTCCCATAAAGTCTCATTACTGCCTAAAATGGCTTTTTTACGAAATTGGCAGTAGCTTGAGATTATTTGATAGCATATTACTGCCAAAAACGCCTTTTTTTTTCAAATTGGCAGTAGACATTACTGCCAATTTTGAAGAATATGGCGTTTTAGGCAGTAATTTGGGCTGTTTTTCCATTCAAGCTACTGCCTATTTGTAAAAAAGCCCGATTTTGGCAGTAAAATTCGCAAAAACAAGGACTCTCTACTGCCTATTTGTTAAAAAACCCATTTTTGGCAGTAGTAGACAATTGCCACTGATCTCTCAGGCTCCTTTGTATCGCTCTGAGCTTAGTTTAGCTTATCTTTCGCCGCAGTGCTGGCCCTTGACCGGTTCATTGTTCATTAGTTACTGCCGGTGGCTCCACTTTCATGAGACATTTTACTTTGACTTTGTCTCATTTTTCTGGGAAGAGGTGACAAAGGGCTTCAGCACCATTGTCTGGGAAAATGAGACAATTGCCTCCGACCCTTTTGTCTCATTTTTTCCTTATTCCCCCATAACCTGTCTTTCTCACCAGGCTTTGTCCGTCTTCCGACAGGATAAAGTCGATCATCTGCTGAACATAGTGGTTTGAATCGTCTTTTCTGGTAATCAAGCACAGATCCACGGTTAGCGGATAGGTGCCGTCTTCAATGGTTTCGACACTCGGATATACGCCATCGATGGACAGCATCTTTACATGCTGCTCCTGACCAAGCTCTTCGAGAAAATATCTGAAAGAGTAGCCGATGGCACCTTCTTCGTTATAATACTGAGCTACCTTTTGGATGACGCCGGTCATGGCGCTCACCATTTCGTAGGTCTCCGGCTCCTTCAGAGGCGTCTCGCCCATGAACCAGACCATCATCGTTTGAGAACCCGAATCCTGAGGACGCTGGAAAGCGACGATTTCCTGATCCTTTCCGCCCAGCTCCTTCCAATTCGTGATTTTGCCGCTGTAGATCGCCCGGACATCCTCGCTGGTGAGGGCGTTCACGGGATTATCCGCTTCGACAAAGAAAACAAAAGCTTCACGGCCAATCGTCGTGATAGTCAGTTCAACGCCGGACTCTGTGGCCTCTTCAAGCTGCCCGGCGGAAGGACGGGCACCAAAGAACAGATCCGCGCCGTCGGGCTGATCCGCGCCGATGAGCAGCCGTTTGAACCCGACCAGCGTGTTGGTAAAGGTTACGATCCTTCCGTTGGGATAGGTGTTCCCGTTCGTCGTCCGCTGAGCCCGGATCCAGTCCGCTTCGATGCGGCCGATATCCTGATAGACCGTCCTGGCGATCGCGGCATAGAGCGGATAGCAGGCTTCGGCGCCGTCCATGACGGGCATCTTCTCCGGATCGCTGATCACAAAGGAAGGCGCGTGATCTAAGGCGGCCAGCCGGCTGTTGGCGGCGTAGACCGTATAATCGGTGAAATCGGTACTGGAATAGCCGCTCATATAGTCGAAGCCGTGACCGCTGTAGCGGACAGCCGGCCGGTTCAGATAAAGATGGGCGTTCAGAACCGTCAGGATCAGCAGGACGAGAGCCGGTGCGATCCAGCGCTTCGGCTTTTCCTTTGAGAAGATGGCGCAGAAGAGGCAGGCCGAAAGATAGGTCAGAAAAGCCGTCAGATAAAGCAGCATCGTCTGATCCATCAGCGAGAGGAACAGCATGACAGGCGCGAAGGGCAGGATCAGCCAGGTGAACTGATGCATGATAAGGCCTTCCACACTGCCGGACGTCCATATCATCATGACGGTAAAGACCGTTAGCAGCACGAAGAGTACAAGGGCATTGATCCGGCAGCCGCGGGCGAGATCGATCTTTTTGCGGAAAAGGAGGTAGATCAGGAGCGTAAAGAGCGGGACGAAGAGTGGGATCAGCCAGGTAATCCCTGTGAGCGCAATCAAAAAGACAGGAACGGAAGCCGTAAAAGGGATCAGCGCGTAGAATAGAAGGATTTTTCCGATCAGCGAAAGCTTCGGATGGCGCTTTCTTTTCTCAACCATAGTCCAGGACCTCCTGAAATGAAACAATTATAAGACAATCCGGCCCCTTTGGTGCCAATGAGACAATTGCCTCCGAGCCCTTTGTCT
>JAGBND010000117.1 GCA_017634575.1 Bacillota bacterium | reverse complement strand
TCTGGGCAATCAGCATCATCATGCGCCGCATGATGATGGTAAGCTTTTCATGATGGCATTTTTCATAAATCGCCAGCTGGATTTCCGTAAAGGGAATCACATAAACCGGAATGGGACCGGCGTAGCGGCTCATAATCCGCGCCAGCTCCAGCACCTTGTCTCTGGCCCTGTCCGTGGTATAGGGATGAGCATGGAAATAAACTGCATTCAGACGGATGCCGCGTCTGGCCATCTTCCAGCCTGCCACCGGAGAATCGATGCCGCCGGAAAGAAGGAGGGTTGCCTTGCCGCCGGTACCCACCGGCAGGCCTCCGGGGCCATCCAGCTCTTTTCCATAAATGTAAACCTGGTTGCGCAGCTCCACGTAAAGCAGCACCTGGGGCTCATGGACATCCACCTTCCAGGCAGGATTTTCATCCAGAACGACAGCGCCTACCTCTGCCGCCACCTCCATGCTGTTCATGGGATAGCGTTTATTCGCCCGTTTGCAGATCACCTTAAAGGTGCAGGCTGAATCAAATTCGCGCCTTACGTAGGCGGCCATCGCTTTGGAAACAACCTCGATCGAATCGTCTTCCAGAACATCAACGGGACAGATCTTCAGGATGCCGAAAACATACTGCAGCTTTTCACAGGCTTCCCGGATCCATTCTTCGGCTGAAGGCCCCGGCTGAATCTCGTCAGGAAGCGCAATATAAAGCCTTCCCTGCTCCTTGCGGATGGCTGATTCCCCCATGCCGCGAAGCGCGATATGAATATCCTTGATCAGGACATTTTCAAACTGGGCTCTGTTGTTGCCCTTCAGGACTATTTCTCCGTACTTAATCAGTATTCCTTTTCTCATATGTTGCCATGAACCTTTAATTTATCAATCAATTCTTATTTTCTGGAAAAGCGCCGGAGAACAGGAACCAGCCTCTTCACAGCGGCAGATAAAGCCATCACATCTTCTTCGGCCGAGTACCTTCCGAAGCTGATGCGGATGGTCTCATCCATCTGAGCAGGCGTAAAGCCCAGCGCATGCAGGGTGGGACTTTTTTCTTCCGGTTTGTTGGACGAGCACGCGGATCCGGAGCTGACATAGATTCCGTCGTCTTCCAGCGCATGCAGCAGCACCTCCGAACGGACGCCGCTGACGCGGATGCTTAATATATGCGCTGCGCCTTCATCCACGGAAGGCCCATTGATGAACACATCCGGAACCGCTTTCAGTTCCTCCCATGCCAGGCGCTTCAGCGACATCAGCCTTTCCATCAGCTCGGATCTTTCCTCCCACATGGTGGAAGCGGCAAAGGCAAAGCAGGCTGCAAAGGCGACATTCTCCGTTCCGGAGCGAAAGCCGCTCTCCTGTCCGCCGCCGCTAAGAAGGGGGCCGATGGAAGCTCTCTGACCCTTATACAGAAGGCCGATCCCCTTCGGGGCATTGATTTTATGACCGCTGGCGGATAAAAGATCGATGCCATAACGATCCGGATACAAGGGATATTTGCAAAAGCTTTGGGTCGCATCTACATGAAAAAGAGCCCTGGAAGACTTTTGCCGGATCAGACTGCCGATGGTATCCACCGGCTGGATACAGCCGGTCTCATTGTTCACGTGAATCAGGGTGACGAGGATCGTATCGTCTCTGAGCTTTTCTTCCAGATCCGATTCCAGAATCCGTCCGGAAGCATCCTGCTCCAGATATTCTATCTTAAAACCCTGGTTTTCCAGATCCTTCAAGGTTTCCCTGACGGCAGCATGTTCTCCTTTGGAGGTCAGAATATGACGGCCGAAGCGTTTCTGTTTCAGGGCCGCCCCCCTAAGCGCCGTGTTAATGCTTTCCGTGGCGCAGGAGGTAAAAAAGACCCGTTTGGGTTCAGTCTTCAGGATAGAGGCCACCGTTTGGCGGGCATCCATCAGATGCCGCTCCGCCATCTGTCCCTTACGGTGCAGAGAAGAAGGATTGCCGTAATCCTCCACCAGAATCTTCTCCAGCAGTTCCATTTCTTCGGGCATTACTCTGGTAGTTGCCGCATTATCCAAATAATGTTCCTGGATCAATTCAGTTCCGATCCTTTTCTTTCCATTTCATCAAAGTGATACAGCACCATGGCAGAGGCAACCATGCCGGCGGTTTCGGTCCGAAGAATACGGGGGCCGAGAGAAACCGAGCGCACGCCCTGGGCTGTCAGATAGTCAATTTCATTGGTATCAAAACCGCCTTCCGGTCCGATGAAAATTGAGACCGAAGATGGCTTTTCTCCGTAGCCTGTAAGAGCCGTTTTCAAAGAGACGGTCTGCTCGTTTTCGTAGCAGACCAGAACAAGATCCGTTTCTTTTACCGCTTTATTCACGGCATCCTTAAAGTTCATGGGATCTGATACAGCCGGAATGTTCCCGCGGCCGCTCTGCTTGGCGCCGCTCACGCAGATTTTATTCCAACGCTCCACCTTCTGGCTGGACCGCTTCGGATCCAGATGAACGATGCAGCGCTGGGAATTAAAGGGAATAAACCCGTAAACACCGATCTCTGTTCCCTTCTGCAGAATCAGCTCCATCTTGTCGCCTTTGGGAAGCGCCTGGTATAAAAACACCTTGAGGGCCGCTTCTGCGGAAGACGCCATCCGTTTGAGAATTTTGCAGATCAGCTGATCTTCATTACGGGAAACCTCAATGATTTCACAAAGGTAATCCGTATTTTTCCCATCGCACAGCTCCAGCAAGTCACCCTTCGACTTACGCAGCACATGGAGAATATGATGCGTGTCCTTGCGTATCAGAATATAGTTCCCCTGGATATCTTCGCGTGTGACAAAAAATTTCGGCATATGAACCTCCATGCCGTGTAAAAAAACATGCATCGCGTGATTTTTTACACGAAACGCTTTTCAGGAAATAAGCCTGGAAAGAATACAGCACCAGCTTCCCTTTTCTCCTACCGACAGCACTTCATAGCCGGCGTTTTTGATCGCATTCAGCACATCGTCCTTACGTTCAAGAATAATTCCGGAAGTGATAAAATATCCGCCCTTTTTCAGAAGGCGCACCGCCTTCGGCGCAAGATCAATGATCACATCCGCAATGATATTGGCGACAATCACATCCGCCTGAATATCCTTAAAGGCTTCCGAGGCTGCCAGGTCCGCATGAACGATGGAAACCAGATCGGAAACATGATTCTTCTGAACATTTTCTCCGGCAACCCGGACCGCATTGACATCCAGATCGGAGCCGATTACCTTTCCGGCGCCGCATTTGGCAGCGACAATTCCCAGGATTCCGGAACCGCACCCGATATCCAGCACCGTATCGCCCATCCGGACAATCTCCTCCAGCCTTTCAATGCACATGGAAGTGGTTTCGTGGGTGCCGGTGCCAAAGGCCATGCCCGGATCCATCTCAATCCGTATATCCCCCGGCTCTGTTTCCGCTTCTATCCAGGAAGGCACCACATAGATATGCTTTCCAAGACGGAAGGGCTTGTAATAGGCTTTCCAAGCATTCATCCAGTCATCTTCCCTGGAGAGAGAGGTTTCGACGATGCCGCTTCCCACCGGCAGATATTCCGATACGTTACTGATGGCCTGACGGATTTTCAGCAGCAGATTTTCCAGCGCTGCCGGATCCGGAACGGCTTCTTCACTAAAATAAACCCGCATCAGCACTTCATCCCGGGACAAATCCTTCAGCAGGTCTTCGTCGATATAGTCCCAGCTTAAGGGAGACTTATCCTGCATCAGGATATCCTTTGGATCAAAGATCTCAACACCGCCTGAGCCAAGCTCTAAAAAAGCATAGCTTAAAGCTTCCACAGCCTCACTCACGGTGTGGATGGTTATCTGATGATAATTCATGCAAAATACTCCTGTCCCAAATATATACAGACAAAGTACATTATACGCTTTTAAGCGGAAAAACGCAACAAAACGGCAGAAAATTCTTTAAGAAATCATCTTAAGAATTCTCTGCCGTTTTAAAGTTGAAAATACAATTCTATAGTCCTAAAACCGACCAAAGCTTAGTCGAATGCATCCTTCATTTTCTTAAAAAAGGACGTCTTCCCGGAGCCGTTGCCATTGGGGTTGTCACCCATGGAAACAGCGAACTCCCGCAGCTTCTGTTTCTGCTCGTTGGTCATGGACCGAGGCACTTCCACCATCACCGTCACATACAGATCTCCCCGCTGATTGGGATTGCGCAGGTACGGAATGCCCTTTCCCCTCAGGCGGAATCTGGTGCCAGGCTGCGTGCCGGCGGCCAGATCGTACTGAACCTGGCCATCCAGGGTTTTGATGGTCAGCGTATCTCCCAGCGCTGCCTGCGCAAAGCTGATGGGCACGATGCAGTAAAGGTCATAGCCTTCTCTGGAGAAGGTTTCATCAGGCGATACGGAAACGGTGATATACAGATCGCCGTTCGGGCCGCCATTGGTGCCCGGCTCGCCCTTTCCGCTCATCCTGACGCTCTGACCTTCGTCAATACCGGCAGGAATAGAGACCTCATATGTCTTTTTGACCTTAATCCGTCCCGTTCCGCCGCAGCCGGTACATTTGTCTTTGATATACTTGCCGGTTCCGCCGCAGTTGGAACAGACCCGTTCGTTGATCATGGTGCCGAACATGGTCTGCTGCTGCACTCTCTGTCGGCCGCTGCCGGAACAGACAGAACAGGTTTCAGGCTTGGTTCCCGGTTTGGCTCCGGAGCCATGACAGGTGGGACAAACATCATATACCCAAAGATCAACCTGCTTCTTGCATCCGAAGGCCGCGTCCCTGAAGGATATGTTGATTCTTGTCTGAACATCCTGGCCCTGCATGGGGGCATCGGGGCTGCGGCGGCGGGATGAGCCTCCAAAGAAATCCGAGAAGCCGCCAAAGCCGCCCATGGAACTGAACAGATCTCCGAAAATATCGCTGAAATCCGAATAGTTGTAGCTGGGTCCGCCGGTCTGATCAAAGGCTGCGTGTCCAAACTGGTCATACTGGGACCGTTTTTCCTTATCGGAAAGAACCGCATAAGCCTCAGAGGCTTCTTTGAATTTCTCTTCGGCATCCTTATCACCCGGATTCATGTCCGGGTGATATTTTTTGGCAAGCTGCCGGTATGCTCGTTTGATTTCCTGCTCGGTGGCATCTTTCTTGACGCCGAGCACTTCATAATAATCTCTTTTATCTGCCATTTTTGATTATACAGACTTCTTAAATTGAATTTTTATCAGACTTCTTTGAAGTCGGCGTCAACGACGTCGTCTCCGCCCTTGTGGTCGTTTCC
>JAGBND010000116.1 GCA_017634575.1 Bacillota bacterium | reverse complement strand
TTCAGCGAAAGGAACGAAGCCATCGTTTCGGCTGGCGGGAATCAGGATCTGCAGATGCAGCTTATGCCCATCCACTTCAGCATATTCAATATCATGATGATAATTGACGCCGACTTCGTCGCCGGTGGTTTCGATGATTCCGGCTCCCTCCGGAATTTCAGTGAATTCAGGAAATTCATTGTAGGACCATTGTTTGACTTCCATGGAAGACCCCCTTATAGTATAATGGAATTGTTCTCTGTATGAAGCGTTCATTGACCTATGGACAGTTTATCAGATAAGCAGGAAAAAAGCAAATTTTTACAGGCGCCAGCGAAAAAGACCTCAGGATGATGCAGATTCAGATTGGCCGGACTGTTTTTGCATCTCTAAGCCCCGAAGAAGAAAAGAGAGATGGTAAGGAAAAATGGAGAAGTACTATGAAATAAACGGACATAGCTTCAATGTCCGCTGCAAGGTGTATTATCAGGAAAAGAATCATTTAACCAAGGCGGTGATTTTTTGCACCGGTTTTGCAGGACACAAGGACAACAAGGCTGCCGAACGGTTTGCCGAGAAGCTGCTTTCTAAAGACAAGCATGCGGCGGTTGTGGTGTTCAACTGGCCGGCCCATGGCGATGATGTAAAGAAAAAACTGGCGCTGGAGGACTGCAGTCTGTATCTGGCGCAGGTGATCGAAGATACAAAGGAGCGGTTCGGCGTTCAGGAATTATTTGCCTACGCCACCAGCTTCGGGGGATATCAGGTGCTGAAATACATCAGCGAGCACGGCAATCCATTCAAAAAAATAGCCCTTCGGTGTCCCGCTGTGGACATGCATGATGTCCTTACCCGAACGATTATGAAAAACGACGAGTACGAGCGGATCCTGAAGGGAAAAGAGGTGGAGGCCGGATTTGACCGGAAAATTATCGTGACGCCCGCTTTGCTGGAGGATTTGAAAGCAGCCGATATCCGGCAGCGGGATTTTCTGGATTTCGCAGAGGATATTCTCATTCTCCATGGAACGAAGGACGAGGTCGTTCCGCTGGAGGATTCTCAGAGCTTCGCGGATGACAACCTGATCGAGTTTATCCCCATCGAGGGAGCCGATCACCGGTTCCAGAGCCTGGTGCACATGAGTCTGGCCACCAAATATGTGATTGAATTTTTTGAAAAATGAAGACAGGCAGATGTTATAAAGCTAAAAAGACACCGGACGGATATTTGCCCGGTGTCTTTTTATGCTTAATAGTAATTGCTTAAAGCGCTGTCTTTTTGACAGAACAGCTGCCTGTTATCAGTCAATGCGCATCACCGCATCGTTTTTGCAGATTACTGGAATGTGATGCACTCGCCCTTGACAGTCTCATAGTAGGACTGGTTGGAGTAAACATGAGATTTCAGCAGGAGCTGCAGCAGGTTTCTGGCATTTCTTTCCAGATGGGAACGGGTAATGACGCCTTCCTTCAGGCCTTCCATGACACGCTCGTAGTCTGCCATCTCACCGGGCTCCACCAGATCGTTCTGAGCCAGCACGCAAAGGGCAGCGTCGGCTTTGTCATATTTCTTTTCGGCTCCGACAGAGAGCAGGGCGGAAAAATCGGAGGTGGTCAGCCAGTCGGTCATGACCATGCCTTTGAAGCCCCATTCGTCACGAAGCAGATGGGTAACGGAGTCCACATTGTTGGCAGCGTGAATGCCGTTAACCAGATTGTAAGAGGTCATCAGGGACATGGGCTGCGCTTCTCTGACAGCAATCTGGAAGTTCTTGGTATAAATCTCACGAAGCGCGCGCTCGCTGACATGAGAGTTGGTGAACATACGGTTGTCTTCCTGATTGTTTACCAGATAATGCTTGATGGTGGTGCCGTAGCCCGGATGCTTCTGAACGCCGATGGTATCGGCAGCAGCGCATTTGCCGGCTACCAGGGGATCTTCGGAATAGTACTCAAAGTTACGGCCGCAGAGCGGATTGCGGTGGATATTCATGCCGGGAGCAAGCCACAGGGTAGCGCCGAACTGTTCCATTTCGGTACCGACGATGTCGCCCATAATTTCAATCAGCTCCATATTCCAGGAACTGGCCAGGGTGGTTGCGATGGGAATAGCGGTCAGATACTGATAGTGGCGTACGCCGGGGATAGCGGCGGCGTCTTCTTCGCTGACGCCTCTCAGGCTCTGGAAGGTTCCGTCCGGTTTTTCCACAAATTCCGGCGTGAGACGAAGACCTGCCGGGCCGTCGCAAAGCTCCATGAGCTTTACGCCGCGGGATGCGCTCAGCTTTTCGGTGGTCTCGCCGGCAGAACCGGGCAGATATTTGGCTGCGGATCCGAGCACATTCTGGAAGCCCTTGTTGTCGATGGAGTTGCCGACCATAAGATAACCAAGCTCTTCGTCGGAAAGATCTGCAATAAATTCATCCAGCGTCACTTTGCCGGAAACAACCTCATCAAACTGCAGCACATGGTCGAAGGCTTTCTTCGGCAGCGGAGCCGGCAGCTCGGGGTAGGAAGCGGTCTGGGGCGTAAACGCGGCGGGATTCAGGCAAAGCTTCGGGCAAGCTGCTTTTTCCGCTTCTTCGCCGGGAGCAGTCCAGGTGTTTCCGGTGGGCTCGATCTCTTCCAGCGGACCGGCAGGATCCTGAAGAAGGTTCTTAACGGTCAGTACATGAATGGTTTCGGGAAGATTGACAATGGCGGCAACATGGGTGTTACGGGAGCTGTTTCCAACGCGGATAATGTAGTCGCCCTCCGGAAGCACCCAGGCAGGATGTTTGGGGCAGAAGGAAGCGAAGGACTCTGCCTTCATGCAGATCTGCAGCACTTCGGATTCGCCGGGGGCCAGCAGTCTGGTCTTCTTGAAGCCGCGAAGCTCCTGATAGGGCTTGACCGGTCCCTTTGCCGGGGCGGAAACATAAATCTGGACCACTTCTTTGCCGGGATATTCGCTGCCGGTGTTGGTGACCTTGACCTCTACCTTGACGAGGGATCCTTCGACAGAAACATTCTCAGTCTCAATGGCGAAATCGGTATAATTCTTGCCATAGCCGAATTCGTAAGCGGGGGTTACATTGAAGGTATCAAAATAGCGATAGCCGACAAAGATGCCTTCTGTATAATACTCATCGCAGACATCGCCGTCGTTGTGGCTGAAGCCTTCGGAAGAGGGGTAATCGCTGTAGTTCTCGGCCCAGGTATCGGTAAGCTTTCCGGAAGGAATGCCGGCGCCGCTCAGAAGATCCGCCACGGTAAGACCGGTGATGTTGCCCATCTGACCGGAAAGAACGACAGCGTTGATGCCTTTGATGCTGCGAAGGGGTTTGGTATCGATCACGCCGCCGATGTTCAGCAGAACGATGAGCTTTTCATATCTGGAGGCCAGCAATTCGAGAGCAGCGCGCTCTGCCGCGGAGATTTCATAATCGCCTTCGACAGCGCTTCTGTCCTTGCCTTCTCCGGAATTGCGGGAAAGCACATAGACAGCCGTATCGGTGTCGCTGTTTTGAATATCTTCTTCCGTAATCGGCGCCAGAGCCTTCGGAGAGAGAGGGTTCAAAAGGAGCATCATATGGGCGGTTTCGACAGACTGGCCTTCGGCCAGGGCTTTTTCGATGGTGGCCTTGTTGTAAGCCTCCTGCTCATCTTTTGCAGCCTGAACCTGGCGGTCAATCCATGCGGTGGTGGTGACATGGAAGCCTTCTCTTTGAAGTCCCTGTTCTACATTGATGCTTTCGCGGACATAAACGTCGCCTGAACCGGTGCCGCCTTTGACGGTAGCTCTGGCTCCGTTGCCAAACAGCGCAATATTACCTTTTTTCTTTAAAGGCAGCGTTCCATCGTTTTCCAGAACGACCATACATTCAACGGCAAGGTCTCTTACCCGCTGTTGATTGAGCACTTCCCGCTCGGATATCTCGGGTGTGGTGGGTGCTTTGAACTGAGACATGTCTTTTCTTCCCTTCGTCATTTAATATGTTTTTTCCTCCGCCCGGGTCGGCGCTTTGCCGCATCCGGCGGAAGGGGTCTGCTAACATAAAAGTGTAACACAAAAATGCCGGAAAAACAAGACGCCTTAAGCGGCATCGGGGGGAGCCTCATCCCTCCCGGAAGTTAAACATAATTGCGAAATGAGAGGCTGTATGCTATAATTCAGGATAGTTTGCCTATCGTGAAAGGAGAAAAATCAGATGCAGCGTTACGGAAGGTTTTTGTTTACACCAGTTCTTCCTTTAGGGAAGGACGGCAAATTGGCAACCGGCAGTCCGGAGCATATCGAACTGTCCAAGAACGCGGCGCGGGAAGGCATGGTGCTTCTGAAAAACGAAGGCCAGGTGCTTCCGCTTAAGAAAGGAACCCGCGTTGCTTTGTTTGGAAAAGCTACGTTTGACTATGTCAAGGGAGGCGGCGGTTCCGGCGATGTAACCTGCGCCTATGTACATAATATCTATGATGGACTCTCTGCTGACGAAGACATATTGATCTATCAGCCTACGGCCGATTATTACCGGGCCTACTGGGAAGAGCAGAACCGGACCAACGAGGCGGCCACCGGCGCACTGGGCATGAAGACCCCGGGACTGATGCCGGAAGCGCCGGTCCCAACCGATCTGATTCCCGGCGCTGCAGCCTATGCGGATGTGGCGGTCATCTCCATTTCGCGTTATTCCGGCGAGGGGTGGGACCGCACGGTGCCTGATGTGACCCAATCGGAAGACGGACAGGAATATGCCGCGGGCCGGAATAGATTCCGGTTTGTCCAGATTCTTTCCAAAATCTTTGAAAAAGGCGATTTTTATCTGAGCCAGGCGGAAGAAGCTCTGGTGGAAGCGGTCGCATCCAGCTTCAAAAAGGTCGTCGTGCTGATGAATGTCGGCGGCATGGTGGACACCAAATGGTTCAAAGACGACCCTCGTATCAGCGCCGTGCTGATGACCTGGCAGGGCGGCATGGAAGGAGGCCTTGCGGCGGCGGAAGTGCTGACGGGCAAGGTGAGCCCCTCTGGCAAGCTGACCGACACCTACGCAAAGGATCTGGCGGATTATCCTTCCAGCTACAACTTCCATGAGTCGGAAGATTATGTAGACTATACGGACGATATCTATGTGGGTTACCGGTATTTCGAAACGATTCCCGGCGCGAAGGAAAAAGTGGTCTATCCGTTTGGATTCGGCCTCTCCTACACGACCTTTTCCGTCGAGAATATTCAGGCATGCGAAAACGACGGGATGATCTCTGTTTCTGCAGAGGTGACGAACACCGGAAACTTCCCGGGCAAGGAAGTGGTGCAGGTATATTACGGTGCGCCGCAGGGAAAGCTTGGCAAACCGGCAAAGGAGCTGATTGGTTTTAAAAAGACCCGTCTGCTGGCGCCCGGTGAGAAACAGAAGGTTCAGATCAGCTTTGCCGTCAAGGATATGGCGTCCTACGATGACCTTGGTAAAGTGCAGAAATCGGCATGGGTGCTGGAAAAGGGCGATTACCGGATTTTTGTGGGTACCGATGTCGCCGGCGCACGGGCCATCTGCTTTGTTCATACAGAAAAAGAGGACCGGGTAACGGAGCAGCTGACGGCGCGGATGGTTCCCTCACAGCTGAAGGAGCGTATGCTGGCGGATGGAAGCATGGAAAAACTGCCCCTTGCCGATCCGCATGATAAAGACGAAGATGGTCTGGCACATCAGGCTTACGATGAAATGCAGAGCATTGTTCCCGCAACCCGCGGACGGGACAGAGTGGCGAGAGTCTGGGGCGGCTATACCTATTCCGGCAAAACCCTGCTGGATGCAGCAGAAGGAAAATGCACGCTGGATGAGCTGGTTTCCCAGTTTTCTGACGATGATCTGATCTCGCTTCTGGGTGGTCAGGCCAATACCGGCGTGGCCAATACCTTTGGTTATGGCAATCTTCCTGAATATGGCATTCCCAATGTGATGACCGCAGATGGCCCGGCAGGGCTGAGGGTCTTCCCGGGAAGAGGCGTCCTGACGACGGCTTTCCCCTGCGCCTGTGTTCTGGCATGCACCTGGGATCCGGAACTGGTCTGGTCGGTGGGCGAGGCCGCCGCAAAAGAGCTGAAAGAAAACAACTTCGGCTTCTGGCTTGCCCCTGCGCTGAACATCCACCGCAGTCCCCTTTGCGGCAGAAACTTTGAATATTATTCAGAGGATCCCTATCTGGCCGGCAAGCTGGGTGGCGCCATGGTCCGGGGAATCCAGTCGCAGCGGATCGGCGCAACGATTAAGCATTTCGCTTTGAATAATAAAGAAACCAATCGCAAAAATTCTGATTCGCGGGTTTCCGAGCGCGCATCTCGGGAGATTTATCTGAAGGCCTTTGAGATGATTGTCAAAGAAGACAAACCCTGGTCGCTGATGACTTCCTACAATGTCATCAACGGCTACCGCGCCTCAGAATATACTGACATGCTGACCGGCATTCTGCGGGATGAGTGGGGCTTTGAAGGCTTTGTCACCACCGATTGGTGGACGCTGGGCGAACAATACCAGGAAGTAAAGGCCGGAAATGATATCAAGATGGCCACCGGCTTCCCGGAACGGACAAAGGAAGCGCTGGATAAGGGTCTGATCAGCCGTGAAGAACTGGAGCTTGCAGCGAAACGGCTGCTGGGCGTTTTTCTGATGCTTGAATAACGGATGGAGCATGAAAGATATCTACTATCATGGGCAGGTTTATGCCGGGGACGGACAATTCTGCCAGGCTTTTCTGGTTGAAGACGGGCTGATTGCGGCAGCGGGCCGGGATGAAGAAATCCTGGCGATGGCAACCGATGGCACTCGCTGCCACGATCTGGCCGGCTGGTTTGTGGTCTCCGGATTCAACGATTCCCATATGCATCTTTTAGGACTGGGCGGATCCCTGAGCAGCGCCCAGCTTTCCAATCATACCGGCAGCCTTCAGGAGATGCTTGACTATCTGAAGGAATATGCCAGGGAAAATCCGCCATCGGAAGGACGCTGGCTCACCGGCCGGGGATGGAATCAGGATTACTTTACGGACGCAGCGCGCATGCCCGACCGGCACGACCTCGACTTGATTTCGACGGAATATCCCGTAATGCTGACCAGGGCCTGCGGACATTGCTGCGTCATCAACACGCCGCTGCTTAAACTGGCAGGCATCACCGGCGAAGAGAAGATAGAAGGCGGATCCGTAGGCATGGAGAACGGACACCCTGATGGCAGGCTGTATGACAATGCCATCAATTTGCTGACGCCTTATCTTCCGGTGCCGGACAAGGAAGAGGTGAAAAGGAGAATTCGCCTTGCCTGCAGGATGCTTAGCAGCTATGGCATCACCAGCGTGCAGAGCGATGACTACAGCGTGAACCGGCAGATACCCTTCGAGACCATCAACGCGGCTTACCGTGAGCTGGAAGCGGAAGGCGAGCTGAGCGTCCGGGTTTATGAGCAGGCGAACTTTACGTCTCTGTCACAGCTGCAGCGCTTTGTTGAGGCGGGAAATATCACGGGAAAGGGCAGCTCTAAGTTCCGCATCGGGCCTTTGAAGATGCTGGGAGACGGATCCCTTGGCAGCTACACGGCTTGTCTTTCCAGGCCTTATGCGGACAAGCCGGATACCCGCGGCCTGCTACTTTTCAGCGCGGAACAGATGAATGAAATGGTGCGCTATGCCAATGAGCATGGAATGCAGGTTGCTATCCATGCCATCGGGGACGCCTGCCTGGACCAGGTGCTGGATGCGGTGGATTTGGCGCTTAAAGAAAAGCCCAGAGCGGATCATCGGCATGGCGTTGTGCACTGCCAGATCTCCCGGCCGGATCAGCTTCGGCGCATCCGGGATCTTCAGATGCATGTGTATGCCCAATCCATCTTTCTGGACTATGATAATCATATCGTCGCGAGCCGGGTCGGCGATGATATGGCGTCCACCAGCTACAGCTGGAAAACCCTGATGAAGGAAGGCGTATCGGTATCCAACGGTTCGGACAGCCCGGTGGAGCCTCCGGATGTGATGCGCGGCATACAGTGCGCTGTGACCAGAACGTCCCTTGACGGAACAGGACCGTATCTTCCCCAGGAGGCCTTCACCCTGGAAGAAGCTCTGGACAGCTTCACCATCTGCGGCGCCCGGGCCAGCTTTGAAGAAGACAGAAAGGGCAGGATAGCACCCGGTTGCTATGCCGACTTTACCATACTTGGACAAAACCCCTTCGAAACGGAGCCGAATCAGCTGCATCAGATTCCGGTAACAGCATGCTATCTGGGCGGAAGGCGCATCTTTGGCGCTCCCTTTGAGACAGAAAGGAATTGATTATGCGGAAACTATTAATTGTGATTGATATGCAGAACGATTTTATTGATGCGGCGCTTGGCACGCCGGAAGCCGTGGCCATCGTGGAGGCGGTTAAGGATAAAATCCGCACATACGCCCCGCGCGATATTATCGCGACGATGGATACCCATGGCGAAAATTATATGCAGACTCAGGAGGGTACCTATCTTCCCGTGCCGCACTGCATTAAAGGGTCGCAAGGCTGGCAGATCCGGTCGGATATTCAAGAGCTTCTTGACGGAGCCCGCATTTATGAGAAGCCAACCTTCGGCAGCACGGCGCTGGCCGAAGATCTGAAGAAGCTTTCCGGACAGGAAGAAATTGAACTGGAGCTGGTCGGCCTTTGCACGGATATCTGCGTGGTCTCCAATGCCCTGCTGTTAAAAGCGATGATGCCTGAGGTGAAAATCAGCGTGGATGCATCCTGCTGCGCCGGCGTCACGCCTCTTAAGCATCAAGCGGCGCTGGAAACGATGCGTTCCTGCCAGATTCAGGTACTGAACGGCTGAGCAGACAAAAATCAACAATAAGGGAAAAAGAAGGTTTCTTTTGTCTTTTCCTTATGATAAACTATAAGCCCTAAATATCGAAAGGAATTTAAAAATGGTAATTGCATTAATCAATGAGAATTCGCAGGCAGCGAAAAACGAGCTCATCTGCAGCACCTTAAAGTCAGTTGTTGAACCCATGGGCCATACCGTAGATAACTACGGCATGTATACCGCTCAGGATGAGGCGCAGCTTACTTACGTGCAGTGCGGCATTCTTGGCGCAATCCTGCTGGGCAGCGGCGCAGCGGACTATGTCGTCACGGGCTGCGGCACCGGCGAAGGCGCGATGCTGGCAATGAACAGCTTCCCCGGCGTGATCTGCGGCCATGTGGAGGATCCCGTGGATGCCTATACCTTTGCGCATGTCAATGACGGCAACGCCGTGGCGATTCCCTTTGCCAAAGGCTTCGGCTGGGGCGGAGAGCTGAATCTGTCCTATATCTTTGAAAAATTATTCGGATTTGGCCACGGCCAGGGCTATCCCAAGGAGCGCGTGGTACCGGAACAGCGCAACAAGATTATTCTTGACGGAGTCAGAGCGCAGACGCTGCGGCCCCTGACCGAGTGCCTGGACCGCCTGGACAAGGATCTTCTTCTTGGCGCCATTTCCGGTGAAAAATTCCAGGAACTGTTCTTTGAGCGCGCCAAGGATGCTGAAATCAGGGAGTACATCAAAAACCTGCTGGCCTGATGGGTCAGAAAAGGAGACAGAGCATGGCAGCGCTGCTGTTTGCTCTGTCTCTCATTTGTTCCGAAATAGAGCGCTATAAAAGAATAAAAACCACTCTGCACCCTCACGCTGCACCCTATCGGAGCAGGAAGAACGATCCGCTTCAGCGAAGAAATAAACTTTGTCTTCCTTGCAAAAATAAGTTGACAGACACGTCACTTTCGGGTATAATAACATTCGATTCTTTGAAAGCCCTTCCGGGGTGTAGCTCAGTTTGGCTAGAGCACCTGCTTTGGGAGCAGGGGGCCGCAGGTTCGAATCCTGTCACCCCGATTTGTTCAGCTGACTGTCAGGAATCGATTCGATTAAAGCACTTTCTAAAAACGGTATGATTTCCCTTGCAATTTATCGCAAGCCTCAATCAACTGAAGTGCGGTTTGAGGGTGCCCATCGATGTATGTGCCTGTAGCTCAGCTGGATAGAGCAGCGGCCTTCTAAGCCGCGTGTCCGGGGTTCGAGTCCCTGCAGGCACGTTGAAACCCGTTGGTTTCTCCAATTGAATATGGTGGGTATGGTCCAGTTGGTTAGGGCGCCAGATTGTGGCTCTGGATATCCTGGGTTCGAGTCCCAGTACCCACCCTTGACCGTATTGGGTAGTCGCCAAGCGGTAAGGCACAAGGTTTTGATCCTTGCATCCGAAGGTTCGAGTCCTTCCTACCCAGTCGAGGCGATATCCGATGGTCGGATTTCCCTTAAAAATCCATACTTGACATTCTCCTTCATTCGTGGTAGAATTGTCATTCGTTGGGGCATTAGCTCAATTGGTAGAGCACCAGACTCTTAATCTGGGTGTTCGGGGTTCGAGACCCCGATGCCTCATTCACATCTTCCTCGCGATACGCGAGGTTTTTCTTTTGTCCGGAGACCACTGTTTATGCGGTTTCCGGGCTTTTTTTCTTTCTCCAAAAAGCCATTGCTGTCCAATATAGCGCCCTCGATTTTCCTGCGTTTTTGTGTACACCTTGTGTACCTGTGTACACCATTTTCAGGTACTTCAGGTCAAGTCCAAAGCATCAAATATCTTCTTTTTTCGTTCATTTTCTTCTGCTCTGTCAAAACAGTAATTGTTCAGCGTAGTTCTGGAATCCACATGCCCGGAAACACGTCTGACCGTACCATGGTATTTATTCAAGTTCCGAATGGGGAATGGGATATAACTATCAAAGAGATATTTATGAGTATCATCAAGACAATTATTTTGGTTCTTTTTCTATAAACCATACCACCGGTGAAATTAACACAATTAACTTTCCGGTCATAAACAATGATATTGAGATTTCGGAGGAAGATGGTCTTCGAGACGGGATTTGTCAAGGTGTTTTTTTATATATCTGCAAAATGGCAAGCGTTTCTACAAGGACAGATTTGTCCCTACTCCCATAGCGAATATGAAAATGGCTGTAAACGGCAAAGCAACTTTTTGCCGTTTACAGCCATTTTCGCAGAGAGGTCTTTTTCGTTATTCGTGTTTGTCCGTCCGTCAGTTCCAAGGTCATAATTTGCTGTAACGAAAGTGTATTCGCGGACAAGGGGTGTATTTCTGTTATAGGCGTTTCTGATAAAACTGTATCGTGCATTCGGCAGGAGCTGCTTTGTCCTATTTTTCCTCTGTCTGGCGGATAAAACGTCGGATCACCTGATATCTGTGCTCAAACACACGCTTCACAAGAGGGCTTTTCAGCTCCGCGTCGAAGCCGTGATAGCTCCCTCCGATCAGATTACACTCCGTCTCAACACCGGCCGCCTTCAGTTTGTTGGCATAGGCGATCGCTTCGTCGCGCAGAACATCCATTTCCTGCGGCTCCACATAAGCCTGCGGCAGTCCATGGCAGTCATTTTTCATCGGCACTACACGTCGGATCTCCTCGCATCCATTATGGAAAAACAGTTTCCACATAGAATCGTTTGCCTTTTTTGACCAAACGCCATATTCGTATTCGTCCACCGATTCATAACGCCAGGACTCGTTGTCACAGACCGGATACAGAAGCATTTGCGCAAGCAGCGGGAAGCGATCCTCATCCCGGTTGCGAATCGCTGCATTTGCAGCGAGGCATCCACCTGCGCTGTCTCCGTACAGAATGACCTGCTCCGGGTCAACCTGCAGCTGCGAAGCGTTCTGAAATACATACTGAAGCATCTCATAACAATCGTCGTTTACTCGCTTGCAATCGACCTTCGGAACGATCCGATAATCAGGCAGAAACACCTTAACGCCGCAGTTGGATGCGTAAAGTGCACTATTGTCCATCATGGCCTTCTGGATCGGAAACATAAACCCGCCGCCATGATAATAGACGATTGCCGGGTATTTTTCTCTCTTCTCCTTCGGCGTAAAGGTATAGAAAGGGATTTCAATACCGTCTGACGCTTGAAAGCTGCCCTTTTGAATATCGGCGATTTTCGATTTGTAAGAGTTCATCTGCCAGGATATGAAGCGGATAACTTTATCCATTTTGCCGGACAGCGCAAGTTCAGACATGTCATAATCCGTCCCGATTGCCTGTCCCTTCAGCTCTGAACTGTATTCATATCTCATCTTCATAGCTGTACACCCCACTTCCTACAGAATCAGTTTTTCCGCTGGGCAGAATAACAGTGGCTTCGCAATTACAGGGGATTTTGACCTGCATGCAGAAATACTTTGCGCCATTCCTTTCTTCGATATGCCAATCCGAAGCAATATCGCCGTTGACCGAGTCAAAGGTGCGGCTGGCCGAGGTCAGCTTACCGTCAAGCTTCGGTGCGATGATCACCTTGCCGAAGCCTGCTTCAGCGGGCGCAATGCCGTTGACGTTGCGGTAAATCCAGTCGGCCACGCTGCCGAAGGCGTAGTGGTTGAAGCTGAGCGTACCCGGATTGCCTGCTTCGTCATATCCGAAGCAGTTTTCCCAGATCGTGGTGCCGCCTGCCTCCACCTCCGACAGCCAGGAGGGAGCCTTGGTCTGCCACAGCAGACGATAAGCCAGATCCTCTTGTCCGATTTTGCACAGAGCGTCAAGAAGAAAAGGCGTCGCCAGGAAGCCCGTGTCAAGGCAGAAGTCGTTAGTCTCTATACTGCGCACAAGGTCGTCTGCAAAACGCTTCTTATGCGCTTCCGGCACGAGGTCAAAATAGAGCGGCAGCACATAGGCACCCATAAGCGTCGATGGCATGGAACCGTCCGAGCCGATCACGCCTTTTTGGATGGCCTCCTTCATCTTATCCGCGATCATCGCGTATTTCGGAGCATCCGTGGCATAAAGCGCCTGCGTCGGATCTTCTTCAGAGAGGATACGGCTGATATGCGCGAAAGTACTGACAGAGTACCAACCGAAGATCGGCGCCGTATAGCAGGAGCTCTCTGCCATGATTTTCTTGAGATTCTTGGTATCCAGCCCGTTTTTGCTCTGACTTGGCACCAGCCACTCACCGTAGTGATATCCGGTATCCCACAGGTACTGCTCGATCTCGTCGGGGCGTTTGCAATCCTTCGGCTTTTCGGTTTTTGCCTGACGGATGATATAATCACACCAGCGGCGCATGCAATAATACTGCCGCTTCAGCACCTCTGTGTTTCCGGTCACCTCGTACATGGAATACGGAACGATCACGGCAGCGTCGCCCCAACCGGAGGAGGTGGCCTTTCCCTTTGCGCCAGCCATCAGGTTCATCAGCTTGCCCGTCATGGGATACGCTCCATTTTCGGGAACGACCATCGGAACGATCCCGTAGCGATCCTGCTCCTTCGACATATTTTCAAGCCAACGGCTGAAAAGAACTGTGCAGTCCTCGTTGAGCATAGCCGTCCTGGCGTAGACCAGCATGTCGCCCGTCCAGCCCGCTTTCTCGCGCTGTGGGCAGTCTGTAGGGATGGAGAGCATGTTGGATGCCTGCGAATACCGGATATTGCGGTATAAGCGGTTCAGCGCTTCGTCCGAGCAGAAAAAGCTGCCGACGTCCTTCTTCTCGGAAGAGAGCAGCACGGCGGTAAACCATGCGGGATCTACCGTTTCCGGTGCTTTGCCGTCCACCGTGAGTCTGGCATAGCGAAATCCGTGATAGGTAAAATGCGGCTCATAGCTGACATCCGCTCCATCGGAGATATACTCATCCGTCTGGTCGCAGCCCTTACCGACTCCACCGGCAGACATGATATTGTTATAATAATTGCCCTCTCTATCCAAGACCTCGCAGTGCTCCAGACGGAGACGCTGGCCCTCCTTCAGGGGCATCGTTATCCTAACACGCCCGGCCAGATTCTGCCCGAAGTCCAGAATGCACTCTCCCCTGGGACTGCGAAGGACATCTTTCACGGGAAAACGCTCAACTGCGATCACGCGGTCACCGCATTGCGGCACGAGATTGTCATAGCCATAGGTTTTGACCTTCGCAGGCGTCCACTGTCCTTCCCGGCAGGTGGAATTGCTCCAATCCCGAATCTCCCTGGCCGCGTCGTAGAGCTCGCCTGCATACAGGTCGGCAGAAACCACAGGCCCTTCCGAAGTCTGCGCATCCTCACCGGAGGAGACAAGCTGTCTCTCGCCATTTTCATAGAGAAGTTCCAGCTGATAAAGCACCGCGTGCTGGTTGTCTGTCTTCATGTTCGGCTTTGCATTCGGGCTGAAATACCAGCCGTCTCCCACATGGAAACCGATAGCGTTGCTTCCTGTGGCCAACAGCTTGGTCACATCATATGTCTGCACGCACAGATATTTGCCGTAGACCGTGTGCTCCGGAGCAAAGCAGCGTTCGTCCGCCGGAGCTCCATTAATATACAGCTCATACACGCCGTGCGCAGTGGCATACAGACGAGCCTGCTTCAGCCCGCTTTTGACAGGAAAACTCTGTCGGAACAGCGTGGAGGGAAACTGTTTTCCAAACCCGGGCTGCGCTTTTTTGCGTTTCTTTTCCGCGATGATCCAATTACTTTGCCAGTCCTCACGATGAAGCAGACCTGTTTCAAAAAAGCTGACGGCCGTTGCGGTTTCGCCGTGATTATCTGTCACTTCCAGCATTACGGTATATGCGTTTCTGCTGTTCAGCGGCTCCCCGGAATACGGCACATAAGCATTCTTTCGGCTGCTAACTACACCGGTATCCATGCACACGTGCCCGTCTTGTGTGGTTACTGTTAATCGGTAATTCTGCTGGATTGTGTTCTTTTCCTCACTGATGATCTTCCATGAAAAATAGGGGTGGCCGCCTGTTCCGAGCGGCTTGTCAACGCTTTGGACCAATACCTCGGTGATCTCCATGCTTTCCCGCCTTTCTGGTTATTCTTTAAACAGCGCCAAGTCTGCAAGATCATTCTACAAAAATGATCGCTTGATTGTCAGTTGCTATGTTGCTATAATACTATCAAAAATTGCTGTTTTGTGAGGTGGCAGTCGTGTTTGATAGAATCCCCTTTCAGCTTGTGAAAGGCAGCTACAGTCATGAAGACGTTAGAAAAGCGGAAACATACGCACAATTCATTCGGGAGAACGAGGTGCCGGATCAGGAACGCCAGGAGTATGAGGTGGATGGAGACACACAATATTTGCTTTCTCGGCCTATGCTGCCGGAGCGCAAAAACCATTTGGCGTATATTCAGTCTTACAGCTATATGGAAAGCGGATCGAAGTATTATACAAAACGGGACAGCTATGACTCTTTTCTGATTCTTTATACTTATGACGGCGCCGGATCCCTGGAATATGAAGGGGAAAGCTATACACTCCGCGCAGGAGAAGGCTTTATCATCGACTGCCGAAAAGCCCACCGGTATAAGACGGAAGGTAAACTGTGGGTGCATGGTGATCTTCACATCTGGGGCGGGAATACGGAATACCTCTATTCAGAGTTCATAAAGACTGCCTCGCCGCTGTTTCGCTCGCAACATCCATACGGTTTTCAATCCGTGCTGGAAGAATCTCTGCGGGCTCATTCTTCGATCAGTCCCTCCGGCGACCTTGCCGTCTCCGTTCTGCTGGGCGACTTGCTGAAGATGATTTGCGAAGACCTTTCCGGGCCGGCGAAGGGGGCGGTTCCGGAGGGTATTTCCTCCGTCCAGCAATATATCGGCCAACATTATACGGAAGATATGAGTGTGGATGATCTGGCACAGATCGCTCATATGAGCAAATATCATCTGATCCGGCAATTTCGACGGTTTACTGGTTTTACACCTCATGACTATATGATCCGCCTCCGCCTGTCGCAGGCAGAATCCATGTTGCGTTTCACAGATCTGCCCTCCTACAAAATCGGCGCTTTGCTCGGATTCTCTACTGAGGCAAATTTCATTCAGCATTTCAAACGGGTCTACGGGACAACGCCCGGCAGAGCACGCGGAAAGCAGGACAAGGAGTAATACCGAACCTCGCCCTAGTCAAGGCGCTTGATGAGTTGGAGGCAATGGCCGAATGAAAATAGGTTTTGCCGGAGATGGATGGGGTGAATACCTATACTGGCAGCAGCAGGATACTCTCGTTTATAATAGAAAAGTGATCTATCACTAAACCGGGTGAACAAAATGATTTCTCTCACTACTTCAAAGAAAGCTATTCTGGCGATCATATTGATTATCTCTTTTTTTACCTTTGCCTGTCACAGGGTGCCAGAAAATGGTTCATCCTCGCAGCCCTATCGGGAGGATCGTCCTGAGCTTGAATCTTGGATTGAAACAATTGATTATACCCTTTATCCAGCCAGTACAGAACGCCAACTTTCAATATTGGGGAAGTATCCATGTCCTATCAGCCTTCAGGAGATACATACAGATGGCTTCCAAATTTCGAATGCTAAAGACTATTTAGCCATTAGGGGAGATTATGATCTGATATCCCTCTTCTTCTGCGGCAACGAGATACACCGAGAGGATGGTAAGATCATTCCCATATCAGAAAAGAGGAAGATTAAAGTGATCGAACAAGACCTCGCCTATTTATTGGAAAGATATGGCGCACCTGATCGTGTATGGTATTCTTATCCCGAATATGGGCTGTTTTGGTTTGCAGATAGTTATGCGTTTGGAGTGTCTGTATTTGATTGTGTTGAGCCAGGAACTGAAGAGCCATCGGCAACGCAGGATGATTATAAATTGCTATGGATTAAGGAATGCTTGTATTTCCCCAATATGGAAGCATTCGATTCTTATAAGGCCGATCTTCTTATGACTGATCCTGAAAATCTTTCCTTTGGATCGTTCACCGACTTGCTTTGGTCAAGACGATAAAGTCTAACTAAACCGGTACAAACTGGCATTTTGAAGGTGGCACTGTAGCGGCCACTTTTAAATGACCGAGAGGCGGGTGATCTCCAAACTGGTGTTAGAATCGCCTGGTCTATGAGATCATTGATGGTATGATCGTTGTAAAATCTTGTCTTGGTCATTATGAAGATCGCTAATACAGAGTAAAGCTTGCGTACACCTGTGTACGCCAATCAGGGTTAATGAAGCCGAAAGCCGCTTATTTCCTCACTTTCTTAACGTTTAAAGTCCGATTCGAGACCCCGATGCCTACTCTCTCACAGTTCACGAAGTGAACTGTTCGCCTCGCGATACGCGAGGTTTTTCTTTTGTCCGGAGGCCACTGTTTATGCGGTCTTCGGGCTTTTTTCTTTTCTCCGCAAAACTAATACTGTCCATTATCTCACCCTCGGTTTTCTCCGCTTTTGCGTACACTTGAGTTCACAGGTCTTTTTCAACAAAGTGTTCAGGGTACATGTTCCAGTATTTCTGATAGACTCTGTCCTTATTTCCATCCAGATTCAGCTGATACATCCGGAAAATCACCGGGAAGTCCTTTGGCTGCCATTGCTCCTTGTAGGAGTAACAGTATTTCATACCAAGCCTTTGCATGACTGCTCCGCTCTTCGGATTGTTTCGATCGTGCGTCGCGGTGATGTAGGAAAGTCCATCTTCTCTGAGCAATTCGATGACTGCCCGGCCGGCTTCCGTGATGATTCCCTGATGCCAGTATTCCTTTCGCAGGGCATATCCAAAGTCGAAACTGTCCTCTTTTCCCACATCGATATAGCCAATGGGTTTATCATTTTCTTTCAGACAAACAGCAAAAAAGTACTTTCGTCCTTTCATGCGTGTCTCAAAGAACGCTTTCGCTTCCTCCAAATTCTTGACAGGATACCACGGCAGGTAGGTATTGACTTCCTCGTCGGAGAGGAGACGATAGATCGCAGGAACATCACGCTCTTCAAAACTTCGCAGGACCAGCCTGTCGGTCTCTATCACCTGATCCGGTTTCCAAAGATACAGTCCCTCTCCTGCCGCGAGCATTCCAAGCAGATGCAGCAGATCATCATCGGGATTAAATACCGTCAGGCAGGTATCGTCCGGTTCTGAAAGGATCATGGAATCGCCCAGCATGACATAAAGAAACCGTTTGCGCATTTCTTCGGCAATATGTTTCGGATCCGGATTGACGGCTGTCTCCTCCGATAATGATAGTTCCCGGTAGCAGTTCAGTTTCAGGATCAGATCGATATGCTTCTGTTTGATCCCTGCAAAGCGCTCTTTTTCCAGGTAGTATTTCTCGATCGTAAAATACTGCCCAGGAGAATCCTTCGGCACCTGCTTGGGCAAGATATCGATGACCCAGTAGGGTGTGCCCAGCAGCTCTTCGATCTTCTCATCAGTAATCGGTAACATCGAATTTTCTGTCCTTATAGTAATAATCTCTGTCTTCCTCCGTGATCTCACGGATGATCCTGCAGGGATTTCCCGTGGCGATCATGTTGTCGGGAATATCCTTGGTCACCACACTGCCGGCTCGGATGACCACATTATTGCCAATCGTAACGCCCGGCATGATGCAGGCATTCCCTCCGATCCAGACATTGTCACCGATCGTAATGCCGATCCCATACTCATAGCCGGAGTTGCGTGAATCCGGGTGGATCGGATGTCCGGCCGTATAGATGGAGACATTCGGGGCGATCTGTGCGTTGGCGCCGATCTTCACCTTCGCTATATCGAGCACCAGGAAATTGTAGTTGGCAAAGAAGTTCTCTCCGACCTCAATGTTGTACCCGTAATCACAGTGAAAAGGCGCTTCGATATGCACAGTCTCTCCTGTTTTGCCAAGTATTTCCTTGATCAGCGCATCCTGTTCTTTTCTGGCGTCCGGAGGAAGATTATTGTAGGCATAGATGCGTTTCTTGTTCTCCATCCGGTCCTCACTTAAGCCATCCAGCCACGCCTTATACGGCAGCTCAGCGAGCATTCTTTCTTTTTGTGTCATACAATAACCTCCTTTGGAACTACCTGTGAATATACATCCTTGTCATGTCCGGTTCGTCATCCCCCTGCACCATGCAGAGATATTCCCAGCCGTACCGCTCGTAAAACCCGATATGATCCGTGACCAGATAGACAGGCATGATCCCCTTCGAGCGCAGATCTTCGACCGTCATTTGAAGGAGCTTTCCTGCGATCCCTTGGCCGCGGTATTTTTCATCCGTATAGACCGCGCACACATTCGGTGTCAGATCTTTCCGATCATGGAAGTCATTCTCGATGACACCCATGCCGGCGATGATCTGATCGCCATCCATGCACAGATACCAACCATACTCGGTTTCCTTATCAAGATAGGCATTCATGCATTCCAGATAGGCTTCCTTGGGAACTCCCCACTTGCTGTGAAACCATTCAGCGGCCGTGTCTTTCAGTTCGGGTTTTTCCCGCAGGGTGATATATTGATATTCCATTTCTATAAACCTCTTTCTTTCAGATCCTCCGGTCAATTCTGCTGAGGCAATCTCCCGGGTCGGCCAGAAGGCACACAGATGAAGTCGGGTAATTTCCCCTACAAACGGATGGAAAGACTGTAAAAGCCGGGGCAGTGCCGCACAAACGGCAGCTGGTTCATCGATCAGTATGGTGGCGTGAGGCGTCCATGGGCGCCGTGGATCCGGGTTCAGTTCACATGCATCGTGAAGTTTCTCCAGATCCGCGTTCCTCTCCGGCCCTCCAAACAAGACCTTTCCCGGAGCAAATATCCCGATATGACTGATATGTACCGGTATCGGTGCTAACTCTTCCGCCGCTTTCTTTGTCAGCTCGATAGCCTGCTGTTCCTGTTCCAGCGGAAATGTCGTCAGACTGATATGAAAAGGAAGTCCCGGCGTCTGAGTCCCGGTAAATCCTGCTTCCTGCAAACGGCTGTACCATTCGGCCATGAGTTTCTGCGAATCTTCATCCAGGTCTGCCATCAGTGTCAAAAACTGTTCTGCCATCTTCTTCTCCCTGATTTTCTGTAAAGTCTGATTCTATGTCCTTTTTCTGTAGTCAATTCTTTCTAATGCTTTTCCGTTAGGAAGTTCCGTCGAACTTTGCAGGATACGTTCATATCCGATTTCATTCATGGCCGCGGTCAATGCGTCTTCTTCTATAGGATGATGGATCGTATCAAGACCATCAAACACATGCAGATACGGAGAATCCGATACCCAGGTGTTTTCATCCCTGTTGATCTGAATCACACAGGATACATACTGTGCCTCTGTCTGCCGAACTGTTTTCTGAAAGGCAGGATATCCGATATACTCGATCAGCAGATTGGCGATCACCAGTTCCGCCTTTGGCAGGGATTGGGCTTCTTTCACTACATCCATCCGAAGACACTTCAGTACGTTTCCCATGAATGCATAACGATCCCGGACGGCTTTAATATATTCATCGTTGATATCAATGCCATAAACTGTCCGGTATTTTTCAGGATCGACATGTTCCAGCCCATTGCCTCCGGCTATGCCAAGAACCATGGCAGTATGTACGTCATAGGCTGCAAACTGTTCTTTCATGATGGCATTCATCGCCTGAAGCTGCCGGATAGAATCAAGGCTCATATGTTCTTCATAATCATTCAGACGAATATCTTCCCACGGATTTTTCATTTGCTTTTTCCATTGTTGCCTTGTATCCATTTTCAAAGTCCCGGCCATTCTCATAGGTCATGATATCAGCAGCTGAAAGATCCCCCTTTCCGTCATAACGGTAGTAGCGGCCGCTTTCAGCGATGAACTCCAGGATACAGTAGTCTTCGTCTTCCACGCCCTTCGGATAGTACTTTTCATCTCCCTCATTCCAAAGGAGCTGCCGGTATTCTTTCTCAAAGTGCGCGACCATTTTTCCGAATAGGCACAGTCCTTCGAAAGCCATATCATCCGAAAAATACAGACAGGCATTCCCGTTCTTCTGCAGGCTTTGTACATGGGATGAACTTGTATTGGTCGAGATCAGATGCCGGCCTAATCCTTTGTGCCATACGCAGAACACTCTGCGGACATTCTGCCTGCCCATCTCGTCCGTGTAGCCGATCGTCGCAAATAGAGAACGATTTACGAGATTCATGATCTCTTCTTTTGTCATGATTCTTGCCTCTCTAACATTGGTCTGTGTATAACGGATACATGCGTGATTCCGTTCTGATCATCCGGATACTCTTTGTCAAAGTGCATCCCGATGGCTTCTGCTGTTTTGATGGAAGCTGTATTCGTCCACTTGCAATAGGAATACAGCGCCGGATAGGGCAGGTTCTGAAATGCCCAGTCTCTGACGGCGCTCGCTGCCTCTTTGGCATATCCTTTGTGCTGATGATCTCTTCGGATATGATAGCCGATCTCCGGAAGCATCTGTCCATCGATCTTCTGGAGCGTCAGGCCGCAGTCCCCGATCATCTCCTGCATGGATACTTGTATCCCTGAAGTATATCATATCTTCCGGCAGTTGTGAATGATCTTCCGATATGCTATACTAAAGTGTATAAATATATTAAATTTGCACCCGGAAGGAGGGCCTTTTCATGAATCTTTTGATCCACGATCTTTCTGCCAGTGAGTGGGCTCAGGCAGCAGACGAATACAAAAACTGGACCGTCCTTAGTGATACCGGCGCGATCAGACCCTGCATCGGATGTTTCAACTGTTGGGTAAGCGGAACCGGCGAGTGCATTTTCAAGGATGGATTTCATCAGATGTGTGCTCTGATCCATGAAGCGGATGAGATGGTCGTGATGAGTCGTTATACTTACGGTGGTTTCAGCAGCTTCGTGAAGAACGTCTGGGACCGCAGCATTGGTTATGTGCTTCCCGAGTTTGAGACGGCTTACGGGGAGATGCATCATCAGAAAAGGTTCCCACAGGACAGGCCGGTCACTTTCCGGTTCAGAGGCACCAATCTATCCGATCAGGAGAAGGAAAAAGCAAGAAAATATGTTGCTGCTGTCTGCCGCAATCTGCGGGGCATCGTGAAAGAAGTTATCTTTGATGAGATCGAATCGGAAGAACCGGCAGGAACAGCGGTGGACGAGGCAACGCAGAACAAAGACATACCAAGGTGGACCAGCACCCTTTTCATCAATGACAGTCTGGGTGGAGAAGGTTCAAATACAGATATCTTCCTGAAAAGGCTTCAGAGGGATCTGGGATCTTCCGAAGATATCATCAGCCTCTCTGTAAAGGACGACCCGGAAAAGATCGCAGAATCGATCAGCAAAGCTTCCGTCATCGTTCTGGGAGCGCCGCTCTATGTGGACGGTCTTCCTTCTTCCGTGCTGCGGTTCATGGAGAAGGTGAAGAAGCAGAACGCAAAGAGTGAATGCAGGCTCTATGCGCTCGTTAATAATGGTTTATGAGATCATTGATGGTATGATCGTTGTAAAATCTTGTCTTGGTCATTATGAAGATCGCTAATACAGAGTAAAGCTTGCGTACACCTGCGTACACCAGTCGGGGTCAATGAAGCCGAAAACCGCTTAAAACCTCACTTTCTTAATGATTTCTAGCCGATTCGAGACCCCGTGCCTCATCTCCATTTCCCGCTTTCGAGCGGGTTTTTGTTTGCCCCAAAACCGCTAATTTAGCCGTTTTGGGGCGTTTTTATTCGTCTGTTTACAAAGAACTACGGATCATATTTAGCTCTGATCTTTCTTAGCTTAGTTCCGCAATATACAATAAGGAATACATAGACTACAAACATGATTCCAAAAAAAGCGCTGAAGACCATGCCGATCCCACCTGTAAATTCACCTGCTATCGCTCGTATAAAACCAGGCAGAACACAGCACAGAAAGATGACCGCCAAAGGAATCAGTCTGGTTTTGACAACATGACTCACCAGATCAACACGGGACGCATTGTCTGAGAATAATTCTCCGTCCTGTTCTGATTCCACTGCCTTCGCCGGTTTTCTGAAATAAAGCCATCCCACGCTATGACCAAAGTATTCCCAGCCAAAATCCTTAAGCATCTGCATATATTCCTCTGTCTGCTCAGAATTCTTGTAATCGAGTCTGTAAATGACATCTTCCGGCTCACATTCTTCGAATACAAAAATACAAGGCGGAATCAATTCTACAATTTTCAAGCCGTTCTGATGTTGCTTTCTAAGCCATTTTTCTTCCTCTTCATAATCGGCGATCGTAAAAAAGCGAATCATGGTTTTACGCATCCGTATCTTCTCCTTTACTGTTTTTATACAGTCTTTCAATGCGCTTAATTTCCAGAGAGAGAAGCTCCTTGCCAAGCTCCGTGATCTGATACAGTTTTCTTTTATCTTCTTCCCGATAAAAACGGATCAAGCCATCTTTCTCCATCTTAGAGAGCGTTCCGTACATAGTCCCGGCGCTGATACTTACAGCGCCACCGGTCATTCTCTTTACCTGTTGGCTGATTCCATATCCATGCTGCGGCTCCTGCAGGCAAAACAGGATATAAAAGCCGGATTCTGTCATAGGAACATAAATTCGTCTGATTTTATCCTCCATCATGTCTCCTTAGCATTTCATCTCGATACATCGAGCCTCGATATATGTATTATATCGAGGCTCGATGTATATGTCAAGCACTTTTCAGTTTTTTTCGGCATCGGCTATATAAAGCGTATTGATTTCCTTTACGTCTTTCCGAAGTGTTCTGTATTCCACAATAAAGATAATGATATGCGTCATCAGATATCCGGTGAGCGTCCCGATAAAGGCGCTGGGATAATGATGCAGCTGCCATAGAAATACCGTTACCGCTACAGAGAAGCCGCCTGTTACCACGAAGTATAGGATGCTCTGGAACAGAAAGCCCAATCTTTCCATATCATATATAAAGGTCATTGCCGCAAAGACAAATCCTATCATGCCGTATATCAATATATTGACATACGCTGCCATGGCTTCTGTTGGAAAGATCTTCACATACAGATAGGACATGGAAACAAAACCTTTTACGCCGTTTAGATTAACGATCACATCTATCAGAAGATTAATCAAAAGACCGCAGAATGCAGAGATCGTAAAACTGATCATTCCACGTTTTAGCACTTCCTTCATGCCTGCTTCACCATCCTTTCGGCTTTTAGCCGCTCCTTAAGCTTCGATACATTTCTTCTGGAAACATAGGCTTCATGGCCGTTTTTCATAAGGATCCTGATCGTTCCGGATAAGCTCATATCCAGACTCCTGATCTTTCTGATATTGACGATCTCAGACTTGGATATCCTTATGAAATGTGTTTTGGTGAGACTCTCTTCCAGCTCATAGAGCTTGTTGGATATCATATACCGTTCTTTTTCCCCCAGGGCAATCACTCTTTGCCCCTCCGAATAGAATGCGGTGATCTCTCCCGGCCTGAGCAGGCGCCGGTTGCCCCGTTCATCTGTTCCGGTGAGACTTTCGTCGTACATCATGTGCAGCTCGGAAGAAATATTTCTCACTTCATCGTTTATCTCGTTATGACATATATGGAGTTCTATCTCAGCATATTTACTGCTGATTTCCGTTCTTATCTTCATCAGATCTCCCGTTCGTTTTTCTTAAAATTACGGTGGACAAGAAATCCCGCTTATCCGCCCATAAAAGTATAAGAAATTTCAGGCTGTATTTCAAGCAAGGTCCGCTCTCATTTTTCTCCGAAAGACAAGACATGAAATGACTGTCAGGATTACCGCAGACACGACAACGATGATGACAGGAATCAGATAATTCTCTTTGCCAAAGTCCAGATCGATAGAAGCCCTTACTGCTTTCGTTGCGTAATAGAAAGGAGTGCATCGGCTGATCTTCTGCATGACGCCGCCCACACCATCTACATCGAACCAGATACCTCCCACAAAGGAACCAAGAGAAATAAAGATAGAGCAGATCCCCGGCGCCGCTTTCTCATTAAAGAGCGTGCCGACAATCATTCCGATCGCTGTAAACATTAATGCAGCGGGAAAAAGAACGATCGTTGATATAAGCAGCCCGACAGGATTCAGCTGCGCATTGGTAATCCGGGCTATTGCCATGGATGCTGCAAATGCGATAAGCGCCTGAATCAATGCGACAGCCATCATCGGGAGTATATATCCTATGGCAAAATCTTCGCTTCTCATAGGAGATGCGAACAATCTGATCAGGAAGCTTCCGCTTCTGTCCTTGGCTACGCCAATGGCCGTAAAAAGCATCACGAAGGTCAGTCCGAAAATCAGGATCCCTCCCAACAGATTGTCGATCCTGAAAAGCGTCATGCCTGCTTCTTTAGGTATGCTCGAATTTACCACGGACATGATGATCAGCATGACGATCGGAAATATAATACAAAATATATAGCTCAACACATCCCTTGACATTTCAAGCAGATTTCTCTTGGCAAAGTTGACGATTCTGTTCATATCCATTCTCCTTTTCCTTTACCTGGCATCTTCCGCGACGGCAACAAATACCTCTTCGAGCCCTGTCTTGCCCGTTTCCTGCTCCAGTTCGCGGAGTGTTCCCAGCCGGACGATGCGTCCGTCAATCATGATCGCGATCCTGTCCGCCAGAGATTCTGCTTCTTCCATATAGTGGGTGGTAAGCACGATCGTCATCGACTCCTTGAGCTTACCTATGATCTTCCAGAGCTCCCTTCTGGCGAGAACATCGAGTCCGAGAGTAGGTTCATCCAGGAACAACACCTTGGGGCCTCCGATGATCGCCATGGCGATAGACAGTTTTCTCTTCCATCCGCCCGACAGATGCTTTGATCTTGTGTTCCTGTATTCTTCAAGTCCGAAAATCCTTATCGCGTTCTCGACGCTTTCTTTGAGATGCGTCTTATCCAGGTATATTCCTGCCATGAACTTCAGATTTTCTTCGACCGTAAGATTGTCGGCAACTGCCGTATCCTGAGTGGATATGCCCACGAGTTTCTTGACCGCATCGGCTTCTTTGGTTACATCATGGCCAAGGATCTGAGCTGTCCCGTCTGTAGGTTTTGAAAGACCTGTCAGCATCCTTATGGTGGTTGTCTTTCCCGCTCCGTTTACACCTAAAAGAGCGATCATTTCACCTTCCGCTGCAGAAAGTGACAGGTGGTCTACCGCTGTTATGTTTCCATATCTTTTGGTGAGATTGTTTGTAAAAATCGCATATTCCATTGATCTGTCAGTCCTTTCATATCTGCATTTCCTCGTTTGATGATCAGATATTACTATGCCGGAAGGAATCTGCATATAGAATTGACATGAACGGTCATTTTGAAAATATGAACGGTATGCTTTAACAAGACGCAAAAAAATTTCCCCCTCTATAGAAGAGGGGGGTGTTAAAGCCTCAAAAAGCAACGATTCAGGATTGTCCCGCATTCGCATCTTGTGAAAACGATAGCAGTTCCTTATATTCATCGAATACTGGCAAGGATACCCCTTTCTCAATAGGGAGGGGAGGAATTGCCGCCCTTAATTAGGCAACAGAACCTTGCGAGTTCCTTTCTGTTAATACATAGCTTTTAGTTTCCAAAAGCAGAATGTGTTTCCACGATGCACTGGCGTGGATTTTAGTGCCATCTAATCGTCTTAGATCAAAGTATCCACTGATCCGTCTGCCAAATATAAAGCATTCCTGTCCGTGATACATTACCCGATCAAACAATCTGAATCCTTTAACCAGATATGGTGCCTGATTAGCCTTCCTGATGCCATGCT
>JAGBND010000115.1 GCA_017634575.1 Bacillota bacterium | reverse complement strand
TATGAATGAAAGAAAAAACTGGCAATTAATACCCGGAACTTATAAATATTATATATATAATTCCCATAATTAGTGTTTTAGTGTTCGGACAAAAGGACTTTGTTTGTACGAAGAAATGCGACAACAATAATCAATTAATGATAGTTCGTTTCGATAATAGCAGAAAAATATTGAAAACTCAGCAAAAGTATGCTATATTATGGATGGATATGGGTGAAGTGAATATTGATTTTTCTTATAACCAAGGGTATGTTTGACCTGCACAGACATTCTCGCTGGAAAATCGCCGGAAAAGGGCATCGATCCCATCAATGTTGCGGCACATATCGTGATGCGCCCAACATGGCCGGCGAAGACTTTGCGTATTATCTTCTGAAGGTGCCTGGCGCGTTTATGTTCCTCAGTTCCGCAAATCCGGAAAAGGAGACGGATATCGCGCACCACAATCCGAAGTTCGATCTCGACGAGGATGTGTTCTGGATGGGATCCGCAGCTTTTGTCAACATTACCGAGAAGTTCCTGAACGGCTGAAAGGAGTAAAACTATGTAGTTACTGCTGATGATATTGTCCTATGCGCTGGCGCTGTTTGCCATTCTGTATTTTGTGGTCATACATCCAGGAAAGAAGAAAAATGCGCAAATGCGTGCGATGCATGATAGTATCAAGGTCGGTGATAAGGTAAATACAATCGGAGGCGTGATCGGCACCGTTATCTGGCGCGATACGGATACCGTAAAGCTGCTTTTGGATGAGGAGAGCGGGACCACAGCGACCTTCGTTGTATACGCCATACAGCAGATCATAAAATCAGCATAACGGCAGGTATTATTTCAACTGAATATAAAAGGGATGAGGCGTCCCCGAGAGAGCGATACAATCGCCGCCGAAGAGGCAAGCCGCCACATGCAGAATGTGCGGTGAATCTTTCAGGCAAAAGGACGGGGCGAAGACCATAATCTGGTAGCATTTTAACATGTGAGACAGAGGACAGAGTGATCAGCAGCATTCTGTCCTCTTTTTGTTTGAAAGGACTGCAGGTCTATGCTGGTTATCATAACAAACAATCCACTCATTCAAGAGTCCTTCGGAAGCACCTATACGGTGGATTATGAAGCACTTTCATACGATGACATCCTGATAAAAATCAGAGATGCTGTGCACCGTGGTGCATCTATTCTTACGCACCCGCTTTACGGAAGCGTAAAGCCAAAAGAAACCCCCTATCGCTCCGTACTTATGGAGATGCGTGAGGGTCCGGTCGATATGGACTCACTGCTGCTGATCGAGCAAACCATCGCTTCCGCTGGAAAATTCCCCAACAAGTCCGCCGGATACGATGAAGCTACGCTTAATGATTGTAAGATCATTGATCTGTCGCTATTGCAGGGAGCGCTCAGGTCAATGTGAGGCCCACTATGTGATTAAAAAAAGGAGGTTGCAGAAACGCAATGAAATTAGAACTTGGTAAAATTTATATCAAAGATATCAAGTTCGATGACTGTCAGAGAATCGAAGACGGAGTGCTTTACGTCAGCAAAGAAGAACTGACAAAGATCGCTCTCTCCGATGATCATCTGGCCAGTGCTGAATTCGATATCGCAAAACCAGGAGAGTCCGTTCGTATCACACCGGTCAAGGATGTTATCGAACCGCGTGTCAAGGTGGAAGGCAGCGGAGGGGTATTCCCCGGCTGGATCGCTAAAGTAGACACTGTGGGAAGCGGAAAAACATACGCGCTGAAGGGAATGGCGGTCGTGACCGCAGGACCTATTGTAGGCTTCCAGGAGGGTGTCATTGATATGACAGGCCCCGGAGCAGATTACACTCCGTTTTCCAAGACAATCAATCTTGTCATGGTCTGCAAGCCTGTGGAAGGGCTGAAGCAGCATGCTTATGAAAAGGCTGTCCGTCTTGCCGGTTTCCGTGTTGCGGCGGCAGTCGGTGAACTGGCCCGCTCGCTTGAACCGGATGAGACAGAGGTTTACGAGACCTGTACCATCAAGGAAGGACTTGAAAAGTATCCTGACCTTCCGCGTGTTGCATACGTTCAGATGCTTCAGAGCCAGGGACTTCTGCATGATACCTATGTTTATGGAGTGGACGCCAAGCAGATCCTCCCGACGATCGTTTCTCCGACCGAGGTATTCGACGGCGCGATCGTTTCCGGAAACTGCGTGTCCGCATGCGACAAGAACCCGACCTATGTCCACCAGAATAATCCGGTCGTGGAAGAACTCTTTAAGCAGCACGGCAAGACCATCAACTTTGTCTGCCATATTCTGACCAATGAGAATGTCTTCCTTGCAGATAAAGAGCGCAGCTCCTTCTTTACGGCAAAGATCTGTAAGATGCTGGATCTGGATGGCGTTATTGTTTCGGAGGAAGGCTTCGGTAATCCGGATACCGATCTGATCATGAACTGCAAAAAGATTACGGCAGAGGGGATCAAGACGGTCATCATCACGGATGAATATGCAGGCCGCGACGGAAAATCTCAGTCTCTCGCGGATGCACATGCTTCCGCAGACGCGGTTGTCACCGCCGGAAATGCCAACGAGGTGGTCATTCTTCCGAAACTCGACAAACTCATCGGCACGCTGGATTATATCAATAAGATCGCAGGCGCCAGTGAGACCACGCTTCGTGAAGACGGCACCCTGGAAGTAGAAATTCAGGTTATCACCGGTGCGACAAGTGAAGTTGGTTTCGGCTACTTAAGTGCGCGATAACGGGCGGAAAGGAGGTTTGTAAGATGGCCAAAATTAAAGTTGTTCATTATATTAATCAGTTCTTCGCCCAGATCGGCGGCGAGGAAAAAGCAGATTATCCGGCCGAGCTTCGCGTCGGAGAAATCATCGGCCCGGGCACTGCCTTTGAGTCTGCGTTCGGCGATGAAGCGGAAATCGTTGCGACGATCGTCTGCGGTGACTCTTATTTTAATGAGAACATCGACAAGGCAAAGGCAGACATCCTTGAGATGGTAAAGAGCCAGAAACCGGATCTCTTTATTGCAGGCCCGGCCTTTAATGCAGGACGTTACGGTGTTGCCTGCGGCACGATTACCGATGCTGTTCTGAATGAACTGGGGATTCCTGCTCTTACCGGTATGTATGAGGAGAATCCCGGCGTTGACATGTTTGCTTCCAAGCTGTATATTGTTTCCACAAAGAACAGTGCAGCAGGCATGAGAGCAGCTGTCAAGAAGATGGCTCCCCTGGCCTTAAAGCTCGCCCGTCATGAGAAGATCGGAGCGTCCGTTGTGGAAGGGTATATCCCTACCGGCGTCCGTGTCAACTTCTTTGAAAAGGAACGCGGCGCAAAGCGTGCGGTCGACATGCTTCTTAAGAAGCTGTCGGACAAGCCGTTTGTCACAGAATATCCGATGCCTGATTTTGACCGTGTCGCGCCAAATCCTGCGGTAAAGGACATGGCTCATGCAAAGATAGCACTGGTCACATCCGGCGGTATCGTCCCGAAGGGGAATCCGGATCATATCGAATCCTCCAGTGCTTCCCATTATGGTGAATATTGTCTTGACGGAGTGGAAGCGCTCTCCTCCGAGACATATGAGACGGCACACGGCGGCTATGACCCGGTCTATGCCAATGATGATCCGAACCGTGTTCTTCCTGTAGATGTTCTTCGTCAGCTGGAAAAGGAAGGTGTCATCGGCAAGCTGCACGATAAATACTATTCCACGGTCGGAAACGGCACGGCAGTCGCCAGCGCCAAGGCATTTGCCGCGGAATACGCACAAAAACTTCTGGAGGATCATGTTGACGCAGTCATATTGACCAGTACCTGAGGGACCTGTACTCGTTGCGGTGCAACGATGGTGAAAGAAATTGAAAGAGCTGGGATTCCGGTCGTTCATGTTTGTACAGTCACCCCGATCTCTATGACAGTCGGCGCCAACAGGATTGTTCCGGCCATTGCAATCCCGCATCCGCTTGGCAATCCGAATCTTGATCACGAGGAGGAATTCAAGCTGCGCAGAAAGCTTGTTGAGAAGGCACTGAAGGCTCTTGAAACAGAGGTCGACGGACAGACGGTTTTTGAAGGATGATCGTTTCTCTGTAAATAGAATTGAACACTACGAAAAGCAGAAGTCGTTGTGCTTCTGCTTTTTACCAACTAAATTCATAGAACACACCAATAACTGATGCGGCAGTATTTGCAGGAGGGTACAAATGGCACATGAGATTTTCACAGAGGCTTTGGGGATGATGGAAGAGCTCGTAAGGTGGAGAAGAGACCTGCATCAGATGCCGGAGCTCGGACTGAAGCTCCCGCAGACGACAGCCTATATTCAGGACCGTCTGAAAGAAATGGGGATCTAGAGCACCTGCAGTGACAACAGCAATGTAGTCGCGCTGATCGGGAGCGGTGAACCTTGTTTCATGCTGCGCGGGCGTGGAGGATCCGGCCCGTTGGAGGGCACAGCACAACCCGGAAATTGTTTTTAATGAGAAGGTTCTTCCGATCGGTGTGGCCGCTTACGTAAAGATCGCCACAGATTATCTGACCAAAAGAAGCAAAGGATGATGAAAGAGACTTTTTTTACTCACGATAAGGTGTTTTACAGGAGCCTGTTCAGCCTTCTGATCGTGGTGGCGCTGCAGAATATCATTGCCTATAGTGTAAACATGGCGGATAATATTATGCTGGGCGCGTACCGGCAGGAGGCTCTTTCCGGTGCGGCCGTGGTCAACCAGCTCTTTTTTATCGTGCAGCAGGCGACCATTGCCATCGGAGACGGTCTGATCGTGATCAGCTCCCAGTACTGGGGGCAGAAGCGCACGGGACCGATCCGTCAGGTGGCCGGGCAGGTGCTGCGGTACACGATAGCGGCAGGGGTGGGGCTGATCTTGATATGCACATTTTTCGGCGATCCTATTCTGCGGATCTTCACATCCGATGAGGCTATTCTGCCGCATGCCCACGCCTATCTGGGTATCATCAAATATACCTTTTTGCTGTTCATGGTGACACAGGTCCTCCTGGCTGTGCTTCGCAGTGTGGAGACGGTGAAGATTGCCTTCGTGAATTCCTGTGTATCGCTGGTGCTGAACATTGTGATCAACTCAACCCTGATCTACGGACGCTTCGGCTTCCCGGAAATGGGCGTGACTGGCGCGGCGATCGGAACCATTACCTCCCGCACGGTGGAATTGCTGATCGTTCTGTTCTATCTGTGGAAAAAGGATGAGAAGCTGAAGCTATTCCGGGAGCCGGGGCTGCGCAGCATTTCACCGGAACTGAAGGCGGATTACCTAAAAAATGCCCGTCCCATCCTTGTGGGGGGACTGATCTGGTCGGTCTCCATCCCTTTGCAGACTGCCATTCTGGGGCATCTTTCTTCCGATGCCATCGCAGCGAATTCCGTGGCCACCACCTTCTATCAATATATGAAGGTGATTGTTGTGGCGATGTCCTCCGTTTCCGCCGTGCTGATGGGCAAGTCGATCGGCGCCGGTAATCTGGCCCGGGTCCGTTCGGATGCCAGAAGTCTTTCGGTGATCGATCTTATGATCGGCATTCTGCTGGGAGCGGTTCTGTTCTTTACCCGAAAGCCGCTGCTGGCATACTACGCGCTGAATCCCGGCGCCTCAGCCCTGGCGGATCAATTGATCGTGATCATGAGCGCGGTAATGGTGGGCATGTCCTACCAGATGCCGGTCTCCGGCGGCGTGCTCAAGGGCAGCGGAGATTCGAAATTCACGATGAATATGAACCTGATCAGCACCTGGCTGATCGTCACGCCGCTTTCCTTTGCGGCGGCCTTCTGGTGGAAGTGGCCGGTCGCCGCCGTGGTGATCTGCCTGCAGTCCGATCAGATATTTAAGTGTCTGCCGGTCTTTTTGCGGTTCCGAAGCTATAAGTGGATCCACAGGTTGACAAGGTGACAACAGGAATAAAAGGACGCCTTTCGCAATCATATTGTACAAATGTAAAATAATGATTGACGCCAGTGTATTATCGTGATATTATTCAACCTTTGTAGGCGAGGATTCTCCATCCTCTTAGATAATATGAAGTGACCTCACATTTGCAGCAACGTGGATTTACCTGTATACTAATGATTGACGAAAATCGATGGTAACAGGGATTACCGCATGCAAAAGGAGGTC
>JAGBND010000114.1 GCA_017634575.1 Bacillota bacterium | reverse complement strand
TATCGGAATAACGAAGCCCTGTCCGAATCAGCTCGCTCTTTTATTGATCTCGTTAAAGAATTCTACCGTCGAAGCTCCGTGCTTTCCTCCGGCATAAGGCTCTCCGGAAAGCGAAGATCCAGAAAAAAGTTGTCCTAGTCTCAATCCTCATCTTCGGCCGCAAGATTTTTTCCCGCGAAGAAGTGCTCTCGGATATATGGCCATGCAAGAGAAGCAAACGCCACAATCAGCAGGATACACGAAACAGGGCGAGTGAAGAATGTCAGGATCGTAGCGTTTCTGTATGACATCGCCCGCCTGAAGTTGGTTTCAACCATATACCCCAGAACGAAAGCCAGACAGAACGGACTTGCCGGAATCCCCGCATAGCTCATCCACAGCCCCAGCAACGTAAGTCCCAGGGTTGCAAAGAGGGTAAACGTATTGGCGCTTGATACATAGGAGCCAATAAAGCAGAAAATCACGATTGCCGGATACAGCCAATGATACGGAATATTCAACAGCATCGGCAACCCCTTGATTCCCAAGATCTGCACCGCCAACACAAAAATGCCTGCAAGTATACCACAAACAAAAATTGTGTAAACCAGTTCCGGCTCTTTGGCCATCAGGAGCGGGCCGGCATCAATGCCATGGAGTATCAGTGCACCCAGAAGCAGTGCTGTAGCACCGTCACCCGGAATACCAAGTGAGATTGCAGGAATCAATGCACCGCCCACGGAAGCGTTATTTGCAACTTCCGGCGCAATGACGCCATCCACGCAACCATGTCCGAATTCCTCTGGATGTTTGGATGCGCTCTGCTCCTGCGCGTAGGCAACGACATTCGAAAGCGCAGAGCCCATGCCTGGGAGGAAACCTATCCAAAGCCCGATAAAGAATGAACGCAATGTGTTCTTGATGTTGCTCTTATAATCCTTCAGCGGATTATCAAAGCCTGTGACTTTGATTTTCTTCGCTTCTCCGGTTCTTTCTTCCCGTGCATATTCCAAAATAATAACGCGGCCGGCAAAGAGTCCCATCATAACGCAGACCAGCGTGAACCCGCCTGCAAGCTCATAGTGACCAAAAGTAAACCGCGGCGTTGCACAAACCGGAGCAAAACCAACTTCAGCAAGCAAAAGTCCCAATCCGGTGGAGATCATGCCTTTAAAAAAGTTGCCTTTAGAAAGCGTCACTACAAGAACCATCGCGCACATGCACAAAGAAAAGTATTCCCATGCGCCAAGTCCGACTGCAAACTGCGAGATGATTTTGCACGCAAACATTGCAATAATCAGACTGGGAACCGTGCCAAGGAAATTTGCAACCGCAGCTGCAGAAAGCGCCCTTCCGGACTCTCCCTTCTTCGTCATCTCATATCCGTCATAAACCGTTGCCACCGAACCGATCGTGCCCGGAATACCGACAAGAATAGAACCGATGTATCCTCCGGATATTCCGCCAATCCAGACAGCCATCAGCAGAATATATGCGTGAATGGTCTTCATCGCGTATGTGACCGGCAGAATCAGTATCAGTGCCGTCGTTGCATTCAGTCCCGGAATCGCTCCCAGAATCATTCCATATGTAGCCCCCAACAGACTGATCAGAAGCCCGAATGGGGTAAACACGTTTGTAAGTGCAGACAAAATGTTAACCAGCATGTTTTCCTCCTTTCAGACTTTCATCAGATGATCAGCCGGACAAACTTTCCAACCGGCAGGCTCATTCCCAGCAGCGTAAAGAAACAGAAATACAATACTGCGGTCAGGCCTACCGCATAGAGAATCCTTCCCCACCAAGGAACCTTCTTCCCGGCGGAAAACATCGTAGAAAGCGTGAACAGGCAGAGCGGCGTAGCAATCAAGAATCCGAAAGCCCACAGAAGAAGTGAATAGGCCAGGTAGACACTGCAAATTGCAAGCAATCTTTTCCACTGATGCTTCGTCAAAAATGGTTTCTCTTTATCCGATTTCTGCAGAAACAACCCAATTCCGCAGACGACAAGCAGCGTCCCTGTGATGTAAGGAAACGCTCTTGGTCCAAGCATGTCCGCTGTGGAACGCGGGTTGGGAATAGTCATGGTATAAAGAATGACCACAATCCCAAGCAGCGCAGATAAAATGCCTGTTCCTTTGTTTCGATTCATACTGTCCCCCGTTTCGAAGCTAACACATTCCCTGATTCTATAAAACGTCGATTTCAAGAACTGCACCGGAAGCAGCCGGGCTGTCTTCCGGTGCAGACTGAAGGTTAATCAAAAAAACCAACAGTTCATGAAATCAATAGCCGAGTGCTTTAGCCGCAACATCGATGACACCCAGCTGTTCCTCGAACTGACGCTTCACCTCATTGCGATCAAACCATGTATAAGTCTGTTTCATCTTTGCATAGCTTTCCTTGACGGTTTCATCCTGGTCCATGTCTTTAAAGGAAAGGTTAATGGCGTCCGCAAGAGCCTCATCCATGCCCGCAGGTCCAAGAAGGAACGGAAGATTGAAGCAGTTTGCAAACTCAGGATAGATTTCCTTGATGGTCGGTACATCCGGCATTTCAGGTGCGCGTTCGTCACCGCAGTATGCAAGGATTCTAACTTCTCCTGCCTCTTGATAATTAATGGAATTGTTGTAGGAAATGAAGGAGAAATCAACATTGCCGCCCATGACCTGCGTCAGGGTGTCTGCCTCTGCGCCCGTGTCAATGCAGTCAATATCCGCGCCTGTAGCTGCAAGGAAGCTTCCGATCAGCATCTGACGACTTGCTGCCAGCTGAACGCCAAACGTAACAGCTCCCGGATTTGCCAGTGCGTCGTTCACCAGTTCCTCAACTGTCTGATACTTGGAATCCTTATCAACGACCAGGAAATAAGCATACTGTTCATCCACCATCTTGCCGAGGAGTGTGAAATCAGCCATGCTGTATTCATATCTGCCGATTGCGCGCATAATATCCAGTCCGTTGTGGTAGTAGAGAAGAAGTGATCCGTCCGGATTTGCGTTACGGACTTTCTCAAATGCCACCACGCCATTGCCACTGCCGTCATTCTCAACGATAAAATTGTGACCGGAATAAGTACGGTTCATGTAATCTGCCCAGATGCGGCACTGTGCGTCTGTGTTTCCGCCAGGTGATGCCGCGCAGAGAACGGTGATGTTTTTGGCTGTAGGGTATTCAACAGCCGGAGTCTCGGCCGGCGCTTCTACCGGGGTTTCTGCACTTGCAGCTTCTGCAGGTGCCGCTTCCTCTGCACTCGCTGCCGGTGCTGCCGCAGGTGCGGCGGGCGCTGCTGCCGGTGCTGCCGCACAGGCTGCAAGAGACGCCGCCATAAGCGCTGCAAGAACGATACTTACATATTTTTTCATAATTACCCCCCTTTTCATAATTTGCAGTTTATAGTTCTTTTCTTCGATGGCCATCCTTAGATGCCGATATACATTATTTTATCAGACAAATCTCGGATATCGCCTAAATTGTAAATAAAAATCGCATTATATCTTTATAATTAGATGATTATACTACAGACCGGTTTCTCTGACAGATACATCGCTTCTGGATTTTATTTCCGGTCTCAGCGAAGCGCCAATCCCGGCCTTTTCCGGCCGTTTTGCCATCCCCAGATTGATTTCCGGCAGACAGTCCACGACGTCTTTATACCAGGTAGCTAAATTGGCTCGAACCACTTCCATAAAGACCGCATTTACACTATGAAACGCAAGCTGCATGCCGGCCCAGAGAAGCACAGGCCCTGTACAGTCATGGGGTGCTGTCGGTATATTGAAGCTTGCCGCCAGATCAACAATTTTCCTGCCTTCCGTCAGTCCGCCGCACCAGCCCAAGTCCAACATGGCGTAATCAAGCGCACCGGCATTCAGGAGATTTCGGAAAATCACTGTTCCCGACAATGTCTCACAACCACATATCGGCACACCTGTTTCACCTTTTAAATGAAGCAACGCGTCCTGATCATCCATCTTGCACAGGGGGTCCTCCGCCCACAAAATGTCATATTCTTCTAACGCTCTGCAGATACGTGCTGCCGCCGGAATGTTCCACATGCTGTGAAGTTCGCACATAACCTCCATGCTGTTTCCCACTGCTTCCCGTATCTTCCGAAAAGGCTCCAGTCCCTTCTGCAGGTCTTCGTCGCTGATGAAGTTACCTCCCGTCTTGATTGCATACGGATCAAACGGCCAGATCTTCATGGCACGATACCCTTCAGACAGCAAGCTTTTCGCCAGCACGCCAGCATCTTTTATAAAAGCCACCTGATCATCATAAGGTCCGCGCAGTTCGTCATCGGATGAAACTATACGTCTCCCCGCGCCAAGTGCAACCGATGAGGCATTGGCATTATACGAATACCCTGAACAGGTATTATAGACCTGCATTTCCTCACGACAAGCTCCGCCTAATGCCTCACAGACAGGTATGCCAGCCCGTTTTCCAAAAAGGTCCCATAGCGCGATATCCACTGCACTAGCCGCACGGATCTCCGCACCACTGCTGTGATAACCGACATACGGCGTCAGCAGATCCCGGGAAATACGCTCAATCTGCCGTGCGTCTTTCCCCAACAGATATGGTGCTATCTCGCTGTG
>JAGBND010000113.1 GCA_017634575.1 Bacillota bacterium | reverse complement strand
CTGATAGATTTCGTTTTGTCCAGGCTATCTTGTCTTCACCTGCTGTAATGATACCGCGCTCCGGGCGAGGGACGCCTGTCAGGATTTCGCACTGGTCTCCGTATTTCCAGTAAATGAGATCAAACATTTCCTTCGCGCCGGGCATCAGTTCCAGCTTATCATAGTAATGATCAACTTTCCGGAGCGCATCCCACATAAGATCGTCAATCTTCGTATCCCGCTTTCCATTCTGGGACTGAGGCTCCATGTGGCACAGTTCCCGGACACCCCGGTCAAAATCCGCCAGCACACCGTCCATATCGATATACACCCGGACTTTTGCCATCTTGTCGTATTGCGCTTGTATCTGCAGGCGTATTTCCTCTGCTTCTTCATCCGAGACATCGTCATAATCCATGAAGCAACCTTTTCCAACCCGGATATCGTTCAGATGCGGTGTGTCTTTCCATACCCCGGGATACGCATACAGATCTGCTTCCATCCTGGCAAACGATCCAAGCCTGATCAGTGATGGGATTTTCCCGTCCCTGCATACCATGTATAAATACCGTTCTCCCATTCATGTCCCTCCTCACAGCAGGCGCTTGAACGCCTCCGTCATGGTCATCATCTGGTACCGTAGCAGCCACCAGACGTCGTTCCACTCAGGCACCTTTTTCAACACATCCAGCAGCGCTGGATAATAATGATCTGTTTCCTCGGTATACTGAATCATCCGTTTCCGGGAGAATGCATCTGCCATGCCTGCCAGATTATTTGTCCTGTCCAGGCATTTCACAATACATGCCAGCGGATTCTTCCGGATATTGGCAAAGTACTGCTTTTCCCAGTCCGGTTCGTTTGGATCATACATGTTCTTGGAAACCAGCCGTACTGCTTCCCGGACCCTGTCATTTACAGGAAGATCATCTGGCTTCATATGCGAATCCTCGACCATATCATGGGCCAGCGCAGCAGCAATCACATCGTCGTCCTTCAGGCCCATTGCCAACGTATGACAGGCCATCGTCAGCGGGTGCGCCATATAGGAGCATTCAAAACCATACTTTGAGCGCCGCTGCTGTGCGCCATGCGCGGGCCGCAGTAAATCCATCACAGCCAGTGTCTGGGGCAGCCCCAGCATCTGTGCCCGGCCCTTCACAAAGGTAAACATGTGGCTTACATCGTAATTGACCGGCTTCAGTTCCCAGTTCTTTTCTTCTTCGGCAAAAAGGGAATCCAGTGACAGATCAAGTACCTTCGCCAGTTCAGGAAGGCGATCCGAATCCGGGAGAAACTTACCTTGCTCCCAGGTGCTTACAGCCTGAAATGAAACGCCTAGTTTCTCGCCCAGCTGCTCCTGGCTCAACCCTTTTGCCAACCGCGCTGCCTTGATGCGATCTCCGATCAGTTTATTGTTCACTCAGTCGGACTCCCTTTCTTTGTGTTGAACTCGTTCAGATACGGGAATGGGAACATTTTCCCACCTCTGACATAGGTATTATCCTCATCGCCGACAACAACATTGATGGAAAAGAATTTGTTCCCATCAACATCATACTTCTGTACTTCTGTCCGGGGATCGGACGGATCAAGGATTTGGAACAGGCCTTCGTCCTCGAGCATTTGGATCAGATCCGCATCCTTTGCGTCTTCAATCCCAACAACAGAAACGAAGTAAGTCAGCATCGTAATGCCGCAGGTCGCCCAGCACTCCAGAAAATAAGGGCGGTTTCCCGGCAGCAGGCCGACATCCCATCCGAGATTATACTCCGGATCATCGTACCATTCAGTTCCGTCATCCCTTTCAGGGAATACCTTCCATGCATGATTGATGATCGGCAGATACCTGTCCGGATGCTCCCGGAGTTCCCTCAGCAGTTCAAGCTTTTCAGTCACTTTTGCCATCTGTCTCAGCCCCCTTTCCGCAATAAGCATATCCTGAAAGGCGGACTGATACCAGCAGACTCAGATTGAACTTGAATCCCGCAATTCAAGTATAACTTGAATTACATACCTGTCAAGCTACACTTAACTCCTTTATCCTTGTAACGCACTTGAGCAGATATGGATTATTCACGGCAAGATTCCTTTTGACATACCTCCAATCGTCAGCCGTAAGTCCGTCTTCAAGGCTATCCTTGCAGATTTCCGGGTCGAACCCGCCGTACAGCCCATAAATTAGTCCATGGATGATATAATCCCTGCACTTTTCATTCCCATCCTTTTCATCGGAAACAGCCATGGCTTTTTGTTTTGACAGTTCATCCCGGATGAAATTCTGAACCGCAGGTGCAAAAAAACCGGGGCCATATATCAAAAGCACCCAGGTATGATAATCAATACCGCAACAACAGCAAGAAAGAAAAGCCATGGGTCTTATGACCCTGACATCATAATCTCTATTTTCACTTGTATAATTCTTGATTCTGTGGTATTATAAATTCGACTTTAGATTAACGCTTAATTTGGAGGATGGCATGAATTATATACATCGTGAATTGGAACGAAAGTTTGCAGAAGCGAGTCAATTTTTCAAAGCCGTGCTGGTTATCGGCGCACGCCAGGTAGGGAAATCCACGATGCTCAAACACATGGCGCAGGAACAGCACAGAACGTTTGTTACATTGGATAACGATCTCGATCGGGAATTGGCAATCACAGATCCTGTTCTGTTTTTTCAGACATATAAGCCGCCTATTCTGATCGATGAAATCCAAAAAGCGCCGACCTTGCTGAACCAGATCAAGATTATGTGTGATGAAAGCGATGAGCGGGGACGCTTCTGGCTGACTGGTTCCCAGAGAAAAAAACTGATGGAACGGTCTCAGGAGACGCTGGCCGGCCGCCTGGGTATTCTGCGTTTGTACGGACTCTCTCAGCGGGAAAAAGCCGGTTATTTGAATGCATCCGCATTGGATTTTTCCATGTCCCGCCTTCAGGAGAGGCAGGAACATATGCAGGAGAATGATTTGCAGAAGGTCTTTCAGCATATATGGCAGGGTGGATTTGCCGACATTCAGTCCGCGTCCGCGGAGATGGCGCAAGCCTGGTATCAGTCCTACATCGACAATTATCTGATGGCTGACGCCATAAATGACGAAGGGATCAAGGATGTTGTCGGCTTCAAGCGGCTGATTCGTGCCTGTGCTGCACTGGTCGGGCAGCTTGTCAACTATCATACTTTGGCGGAAGCGGCTGCAATCTCAGAGCCTACTGCAAAAAAATGGGTTGGCATTCTTCAGGATATGGATGTTATCTATCTGCTTGAGCCTTATTCCAACAATGAATTGCAGCGCTTGGTGAAAACGCCCAAGCTGTATTTCTGTGATACCGGGCTTTGTGCTTATCTGAGCCGTTGGCTGACGGTTGATACGCTACAAAGCGGAGCAGCAAATGGTCATTATTTTGAAAACTATGTTGTGATGGAATTGGTGAAGAATTATGCCTATGCCCCGCAGCAAGCTCTTATTTCGTTTTATCGGGATGACAAAGCCAAGGAAATCGATGTGTTTGTTGAGGAAAACGGAAAGATTCACCCCCTTGAGATCAAAATGAGCGCAAATCCGGATAAGAAGGAGACCCGCAAATTTGACGTGATTGAGAAAACCACTCTTTCACGCGGGAAAGGCGGCATCGTCTGCATGGTACAGCATCCATTCCCTTTGAATGCGGATGACTTGCTCATTCCGTCAAATCTGATTTGACATTCTTGTTATTGTATCTTCATTGATGGTAGGAATATAGGATCCAATGACACGTAATCTATGTGGGAGGAAAACACGCAGATGTTCAGACGCCTTTTTCGCACGGTTCGTGGACGATATGTGTTGATTATCAGCTTTTTGGTAATCAGTATTTTGGTCGTGCTTTCTTTCTTTTCATACCAAATGATTCGTACATCGATTGAAAGCCGCGGAAGAGCCCACATGGATTCTGCTATCCGTATGATCTCACAACAATTGGATGAAGAATATATTCAGGCGTTGCAAATATCACAGCATATGACATCCCGTGGCGTTGTAGGCAAGCAAATGAACGAAATGATATCGCGTCATTTTGTTTCTTCCACGGTATTTGTCAGCCTGTGCAGTCGATGATAACAGACCATGATCAGAAAAGCTCCCGCACCAATCCATGCTGCAATCTCTGCCAGATAAACTCCCCAATATCCCAGAATCGCAGGAAGAAGCAGCGCTGCTCCAACACGCAGCGCCAATTCCAAAAAGCCGGAAATCATCGGCATCACTGTATCGCCCAAGCCTTGCAGGGTAGTTCTGTAAACAAAAAGCAGATACAGCATGGGCAACCCGGCTGCCATCACCCGAAGAAAATCATATCCAATCGCCAGCACCTGATCTGCCAGTTCCGCCTCATCCCGGATAAACAGGGAAAGAATGGACTTTCCGAATACTGTCATCAGCCCTCCGACGGTAAGCGCGAGCAGAAAACCGATCTGTGCTGAACGCCGCAGCCCCAGCCTTACACGATCCATTCTTCCGGCGCCATAATTCTGCCCGGTAAAGGTACCCGCCGCGCTCCCCAGGGAAGATCCTGCGATTTCCACCAGTCCCTGCAGCCTGGAGGCCGCGTTGTACCCGGCCATAAAGACGAATCCGAAGGCGTTGACCACGCCTTGCAGTATGAGCCCTCCAAGTGAAATGATGAGGTTCTGAAAGGCAATCGGGAATCCGAGCCGAACAAGTTTTCGAATCACTATCCGGTCAGGACGGTAATCGACCCGCTGAGGGCGAAGTTCCGGAATCTTCAATACCGCAGCCAGACAGATTCCGGCGGAAACCGCCTGTGCTATCACGGTCGCATATGCGCCGCCGTTAGTGCCAAGGCCCAGGGAACCGACAAACCACCAGTCCAGAGCGATGTTTACCGCCGTGGCGCAGACCAGAGCCAGCAGAGGCGTTCTGCTGTTTCCCAGCGCGTACAGAAAGCCGCTGAACACATTCAGGCACATCACCACCGGCAGGCCTGCATAGATAATTCGCAGATAGTTCTCTGTCAGATGAATGGTTTCCTCCGGCGAATTCATCCATGTCAGCACAGGACGCAGCAGCGTCTGGCTGATTGCCTCCAGTGCGACTGTCACTGCTGCGGAGATCAGATAGCTTTGTGCAACGGTTCTTTTCAGTTCCGCATACTGTTTTCCACCGTAGCACTGGGAGGCATGGATGGAATATCCCTGCGCCAGCCCCATGGGGATTGACAGCACGGCCCAGTCCAGCCACCCGGAGGCCGAAACCGCTGTCAGTGCTGTAACTCCCAGCAGCTGTCCGATAATCAGAGAGTCAACCAAATTATAAAACTGCTGCAGCATATTCCCCGTAAGAACCGGTAGCGCAAAAACCAGTATCAGCCTCACGGGATTCCCTGATGTCAAATCCTTGATCCGTATCACTTTTTCTCCTGTTTCTGATGCTGAAGAAAATCAAAAAATAAAGTTTCAAGACCACAGCGTGATCCCCTTATAATGTTCGCCACACAGTGTGATACACCTGCCTGGGCGGAGAATCTCATTCGTCTTCAACTACAATATCGAAAAGCCCTTCGTTCCTGAACTTCACTAACATTTCCAGCATATGCTTTCCGATTTTTTCCGGATCGTTATCCAGTCCGGCGCAAATGACGCGGAGACCGTCCGGCGTCAGGATCCGGCCGTGCAGCCTGTCTGACTGGTACTGCTGGTAGGCTTCATACTCTTTGTTCGTAATCTGCTTCATAGCTACCTCCGAAGGCATGTAATTCCACAAGACCAGTTATTCCTCAACCCGTTTACGAATAAGCTCCGGTGTTATATCTTCCCAATAGTTGATATAAACCAATTTGCGATGGTTTTTTCATAATCGCTTTCCGTTTTATAGTTTTCAGCTTTTTCCAACATGTCAGCAAAGCTGTCCCCCAAAAGAGGCCGAAGGGAGAAGGAGAATTACAAGGATGATCGTCAGCAACCGTTTCATCTTTAGCCCACCCTTTCACCGTTTTCACTGTGGACGCATTCCACAGTTGGCAGAAGGATGATAACGCAAGATCAAATGAATACTATCATACAAGATCAAATGAAGT
>JAGBND010000013.1 GCA_017634575.1 Bacillota bacterium | reverse complement strand
GATTGACCATGCTGTCTTCGTCGGTAATCTGTCTGAGTACCTTGCAGGGTACGCCGACAGCTACCGTCCGCGGGGGAATATCCCTTGTTACCACGCTTCCGGCTCCGATCACGGCGCCTTCGCCGATGGTCACGCCGCCGCAGATGGTGACGCCTGCGCCGATCCAAACGCCATCTTCGATGACCACGGGCTTGGCATAGCAGGGATGGTTATAGTAGACGCCGTTTGCGGTAAAACCGATTCTTTCCTCGGCAATCAACGGATGGGAGGGGGTGGTGATGGTCACATTGGGGCCTACATTGACGCGGTTGCCGATGGTAACCGGCGCGTCATCCTGTATGGCCAGATTGTAATTGCCAAAGAAATTGTTTCCGATCGAGGTATGATTGCCGTAATTAAAAAAGACAGGTCCCTGGATGCGCACATTTTCGCCGACGGATTTCAGCATATCCTCCAGAATGGCGCGCCGCTTTTCGACTTCATCCTCGTGGGTCATGCCATAGTCCACGCAATGATTGTGCGCCTTGCGTTTGACGGCCACCAGCTCCGGATCCACGGGATCGAATACCTTTCCGGCTAAAAGTTTTTCTTCTTGAGTCATAATCTGCTCCTTGCTTAAGCTGGCCCCGGAACATGAGCTTTCCATGTTCCGGGGCTGTTTGATTGAATGATGCCGGTTGATGGCGAACGCGTCAATCAGTTAACCGCGGTGAAGCGGCCTTTTTCTGCATCAACGGGGCTGATGCCCTTGAATTCGGATTCTCCGCAAAGCTTTTCAACGAGGGTTTCAACGACCAGGTTTTCGGAGGTGTATGCATTCACATAGGTCTTGAAGCCAGGCGCATCCGTCAGCAGATAGGGATTGTCGATGGAAACCATCATGGTGGGGATATCCGCGATCAGGTTGGGAATGGTATTTCGAACGCCCGGCCAGGAAACCCGGGCAGCGCTGTCGCCGCCGCTGGTCTGGACATTGGCGAAATAGCAGATGACATCCACCTTCTTCCTCAGGTCGGAAATCTTGCTCTTGCCAAGGCTGAAGGGAACATCCGGATTGGCATCGTCGTACTGGATGACGTTGTAGCCGCGCTTTTCCAGGGCAGCCTTGAAAATCTTGTGATAGCCGAAATCTTTGTTGTGATAACCGGGCTTGTCATCGCCCACAACGATCATATAGATGTTCTTGATTTCGGGACCGAAGGGAAGCAGGCCCTGCTTGTTGCGCACAAGGGTGATGCCCTTGTCGGCGATTTCCTTGGACTGGGCTTTTCCGGCAGGATCCTTGAAGATATCCAGCGCTGATTCGGGAGGAACCAGGGTTCCGGCAGCTTTCTTCTCAGGAAGACCGGCGGCAGCCTTCATGCCCAGAATACGGGTGATGGCTTCGTCCAGTCTTTCGGGCGTGATAACGCCTTCCTCGTAACCCTTTTTCATGAAGTCGAAATCTTCTTCCAGATCGCGGTTGAACAGGAACATATCGGCGCCGTTGGCGATGGACAGCGGAACGGCTTTTTCTCTGGGCATGCGCTCGGTGAAGCCTACCATGGAAGAGGCATCGGTAACAATCAGACCGTTAAAGCCCAGCTTGCCGCGGAGCAGCTTGTTGTGAAGATCGTAGTTCAAAGAACCGGGAAGAATCTCATCGTCCTGGATATCGGGGTTGTAGTAGCGGCTGTAGGCCGGCTGCATAATATGAGCCGTCATGACCGTGGGAATGCCTTCTTCAATCAGACGTCCGTAGACCTTGCCGTAGGTGGCATCCCAGTCTTCAACGGACAGATCGTTGACAGAAGCAACGAAATGCTGATCGCGGAAGTCTCTTCCGTCACCGGGCCAATGCTTGGCGCATCCCAGCATGCCGCCGTCTTTCAGACCTTGGGCATAACGGGAGGTGAATTCGGATACTTTTTCAGGATTGTCGCCGAAGGAACGAACGTTGACGATGGGGCTGTAGGGGTTAAAATCGATATCGGTTACCGGACCGAAATCCCAGTTGGTGCCGGTGGCCATGCATTCTTTCGCGCAAAGAAGGCCGGCGCGGTAAGCGATTTCAGGATCGCCGGTGGCGGCAATCTGCATATGATGGCCGTTGGAGGTGCCTTCTTCAATCAGATTGGCAGCGCCGCGGTCCAGGTCGGCTGCAATCAGCAGGGGAATATCAAAGTGATTTTGAACGGTGTTTACTTTGTCACGAATGACGGCTGCGGGAGACTTGCGGAACAGAATCGCGCCGGGCTTCATGCCGATGCGGTCCAGCTCATCCAGAACAGGTCCCAGCTCGCCCATCGCGGAGGGGCAGAAAAGCTGCCCGAGCTTGTCGTTTAAGCTCATGGAAGCCAGGGTTTCTTCTACCCATTTAATGGACTCATCAGAGAGGTTAAAGGGTTTTGCTTTCAGGTCAACAGAAAGTGCCATAGGGGTCTCCTCCTTTAGTGATTTAGAGCGCAGGTAATACAGATAAATAAAGTATACAGGAATTTGAAGTGGTTGTAAACCGACAGAGAAAAATAAAGTCATGGCACGAAGTCCTCCCCGGCGGCAGCCTTGAATATCCATGTTTCCTGTAGTATAATAGGCAAATATAAAAAACAGGTTCCTGACAGACAGGAACCTATTAAGAGAAGCAGCTAAAAAACAGAACAGGACTGATGATATATGGAACATCAAAATACGCCGTCCATCGGACAGCTTGAACAGGAGTTCGCGAGGGAAAACAGAAAGAAGCAGGTCAAGGGCGTGCTGAAGAGCACGCTGTATATTCTGGCCTCCGTGGCAGCCGTGGTTATTATTCTGGCCATGGTCTTCTTCCCGGTGCTGAAAATATATGGTACTTCCATGACGCCTACGCTGGACGAGGGGCAGTATGTGCTGGCGGCCAAGGGCGCTACGTTTAATCAGGGAGATATTATTGCCTTCTATTATAATAACCAGATTCTGGTCAAGCGCGTGATCGCTTTTCCGGGCGACTGGGTGGACGTTCGGGAAGACGGAACGGTGATTGTCAATGGAGAAATTCTGAAAGAGGATTACCTGAGCGAAAAGCATCAGGGCATTACCGATTTGAATTACCCCTATCAGGTGCCGGAAAGCACCCTGTTTGTCATGGGGGATCACCGCATGACATCCGTGGATTCCAGAAGCTCTTCGGTTGGATGCATTCCGGAGGACAATATTGTAGGCAAGATATTCTTCAGAGTCTGGCCGATTGATCACTTTAATAAGGTTGGCTGACAATCCCGGCCGGAGCTGCAAGCCTTCCTACAGATTCAGCCAGCTGATATCCGGCGCCGGACAGGCGCTTTCGCCCCTTGTTTCCACGCAGAGGGCCAGGGCATAGGTTTCACCGGAAGAATCCGTTACCAGTTCTGTATGAAGATGCAGATTCCTATTCGTTTCAGATTTATTCGTTTCGGGCTTTGCCGAGGCATTTGAATCATTTGTATCCATCAGACCATTCAAACCCGATGAATCATTCGAAGCAATCCAATCAGCCGAATCGGCCGAATCAATCGAAGCTTTCCGAAAATCGGCGCTGATGCGGATAGAAAGCGGGGAAAGCCTGAAGCCGTAACCCAAACATTTCATGACGCTCTCCTTGGCAGACCACAAAAGCGTGCAGGCTGCATCAAGGGGGGCGTTTTTTTGGGCAAAACGCGAAACCCCCTCCATCTCTTCGGGAAGAAACACCCGTTTTATAAGGGCCGGCTTGAAGGCGCGGACCTGCTGGATATCGATGCCGGAGGGCTGGTCGGATAAAATACAGACAGCCAGATGCGCGGAATGGGACAGGTTAAAGTGAAGAGGCTGATCCTTCAGATAAGGCTTGCCGAAAGGACCAATTTCGATGTCTCTGTCGGAAAGACCGTGAGCAAGAAGGGCCTCGTGAAGGAGAATGCCCGCTCCGAGAGACTGCCTTTGGTTGAGTCCCTGCTTATATCTATCGATGCTTTTGGCCCTCTGCGGCGGCATCTGTCGATACCATGTATCAAACAGAGCCGGATCCTCCAGCGTCCTGACATCCACTGCGCTAACTTCCAGCATATATCTGCATTCCCTTTCGTACATTCTTCCATGCCGCAGCCTGGTTTCTCTATCATATCTCCAAATAAAAAATCTGTCCAGTTATTCTTTACATACGGCAGCGACATGTTTATAATTAGGAAAGTTTGTACAGGATAACGAAAGGAACGACAGTTATGACAACACGACTGCTGACCCGGGACAGAAGCTTTTACAAGACGCTGATCACATTGGCGATTCCCGTGGCGCTTCAGAACCTGATTACCTTCTCCGTGACCTTTGCGGACAATCTGATGGTAGGCGCTTTGGGAGATTCGGCTATTTCCGGCGTCTATATGGGTTCCCAGATTCAGACCTTTCTGCAGATTTTTTCGGCAGGTATCGAAGGCGCGATCCTGATTCTGGCAGCCATGTACTGGGGTAAGCAGGATAAAGCCAGCATCAAGAAAATCATTGCCATCGGCATGCATTTTTCGCTGTTTTTCGGTTTGCTGCTGACGCTGATCTGTCTGCTTTTCCCCTCGCAGATCATTTCGATTTTCACCCGTGAAGCCTCCGTTATCTCAGAAGGAGCCATCTATTTACGGATCGTGTGCCTTTCCTATGCCTTTTTCTGTGTGACCCAGGCCCTCATTGCAGCGATGCGCTCGGTGGAGGTAGCCAGGATCGGCATGGTGGTTTCGGCCATTTCCCTGGTATTTAATATCAGTTTAAACTATATTCTGATCTTTGGTAAGCTGGGCTTCCCGGCCATGGGCGTCAAGGGCGCTGCCATCGCCACCTTTATTTCCAGAGTGGTGGAAACCATTGTGATGGTGGTCTATACCTTTAAGATTGACCAGAAGCTGAAGCTTAGAGTAAAGGAGCTTTTGCAAAGCGATCCGGTGCTGAGACGGGACTTTATCCGTTACGGACTGCCGATTGTGGGCGGTCAGGTGGTATGGAGCATCAATATGATGGGCAATTCCATGATCATGGGACGCTTCAACGAATCTGTCATCGCCTCCGTCAGTATTGCCAATACGATGAATACCCTGGCGTATGTCGCCATGAACGGCATGTCCTCCGCTGTGGGGATTATCACCGGTAAAACCGTCGGCGCCGGCAAAAAAGAGCTGATGAAGGAATATGCCAGAACCACGCAGATTCTGTTTTTCGGAATCGGTCTTTTGACCGGCCTGTTTATTTTCCTGCTGAAGGGACCCTTTATTTCCCTCTATTCCGGCATTACCGAAGAAACCGTCCGCTATTCCAACCAGTTTATGAGCGTGCTTTCCGTCACGATGATCGGAACCTGCTATCAGGCGGCCTGTCTGTTCGGACTGGTTAAATCCGGCGGCGATATCGATTTTGTCTTTAAAAACGATACGATTTTTGTTTTCCTGGTGGTGCTGCCCTCCGCTATTTTAGCGGCGCGGTTCGGCGCGCCGGCCTGGGTGGTCTTTGCCTGCCTGAAATCAGATCAGATTCTGAAATGCATCGTGGCCTATTTTAAGATCAACAGCTTTAACTGGATGAAGGATCTGACAAGGGATCAGGCCTGAGGAGCAAAAACGGCTGCGGAAAAACTTTCTGATTTCCCATTTCTATTATTTACTTTTTGGTAAAATTCCAGTATCATTAACAAAAGGCCGCTGGCCGGGTGTCCAGCCCGGTACAGATTACTCAGCGGACGGCTTTAAAAGAGAATAACGGCGCGAAGCAAAGGCTTGCGCTCCAGAATGGAGGATGCAACATGGCACATTCTTACAACATTTGTCTGGATATTGGCGGAACCAAGGTTCTTGGCGCGATTTTCGACGAAAATGGCGAGATTATTTATCGCCTGAAAAAGAAAACCAAAGAGGGAGGCGACTCCCAGGACAACGTGGAAGAGGTCATCATAAGCGTTGTGGAAGAGATGATCAAAGAATCCGGTATCAAGAAAAAAGAAATCCATGCTATTGCTGCCGGCGCTCCCGGCGTTATCGATCAGGCATCCGGCGTGATTCTCTTTTCCCCGAACCTGCCCTGGAGAGACTACGATATCCGCACACCTCTGCAGAAAAAATTTGAGGTTCCTTTCTATATCGGTAACGATGTGAATGTGGGCGTCCTTGGCGAATACAAATACGGCGCTGCCAAAGGTTATCACAATGTCGTTGGATTTTTTGTCGGCACCGGTCTTGGCGGCGGCCTGATTTTAAACGACGAGCTGTACACCGGCAACAAGTTTAAAGCGGCTGAGTACGGCCATATGGTGCTGGATCCGGAAGGACCGCTCTGTGGCTGCGGCCAGAGAGGATGTCTGGAAGCTTTCTCCTCCAAAAAGGGCATGTCTGCCTATGTGATGCAGCAAACCTCCCGCGGACGCAAGAATATGCTGAGCGACGGCATCGAGAATGGCGTTTTCAAGAGCAAGCTTTTGAAAAAGGCGCTGGCGGCAAAAGATGACGTGGCGGTGGAGGCGGTTGACCGCTCCTGCCATTATCTGGCCATTGCCACCGGCAACATGATCAACACCTTCAGCCCCGATATCGTTGTCTATGGCGGCGGCGTCATCGAGGCCTGCGGCGACATTTTCCTGAAGAAGATTCTGAAAGAGGTTGACCGCTACTGCATGCCTTCCATCCGCACCACCGTTGAGCTGAAGACGGCTGCCCTGGGGGATGATTCCATCCTTTACGGCGCTCTGTCCATGATTGAAGGATAAAGCATCGGCGGCCTGGGCCGCCGGAGCATCTGCTTTTTACCAATAACGAATCATCAAGCCTCCGAAATGCCGGAGGCTTTTTGATATGTGACGAGACACTTGATAAATACCCGCTTTGAGCATATAATAGACTGGATGCGATAGCAAATTTGGTGAAGCATATCTGAAATGGTCTGTTCTATCAGAGCAGGACTTTATATAGGAGATACACATGAAGATTATTGTAGTTGGCTGCGGCAAGATTGGCACCACCATTGTGGGAACCCTGAACCAGGAAGGCCATGACGTGACAGCCATCGATATTTCGGAGTCGGTCCTGCAGAATATCAGCGATCTGTATGATGTTCAGACACTGGTGGGAAATGGCGCAGACTATGATACCCTGATCGAGGCCGGTGTCGAGGACTGCCGTTTGTTTCTGGCGGTAACCCCTTCGGATGAAACCAATATCCTCTGCTGCTTTCTGGCCAGGCGTATGGGCGCCCATCACACGGTTGCCCGGACGGAGTCCATGGATACCAACGGACGGGAGCTGCAGTTTATCAAGCAGCAGATGAATATTTCCATGTTTCTGAATCCGTCTCAGCTGGTGGCTGCGGAGTTTTTGAACATGCTGAATCTGCCCACCGGCGTGCGGGCGGACTATTTTGCCCGCCGCTCCTTTGAGATGATTGAGTTTAAACTTCGGGACGAGTGGGAGCTGGACGGGCTGACGCTGATTGAAATGCGTAAGCGTTACAAGGGGAAATATCTGGTGGTAGCTGTCGGAAGAGGCGAAGAGGCCTATGTGCCGGATGGCTTTTTCCGTCTGCGCAGCGGCGATAGGATTACGCTGAATGCATCGCCGGCAGAGGCAACCAGGCTCCTTTCGGAGCTGGGCTATCGGGAAATCAGTTCCCATAACGTCATGATTCTTGGTGGAAGCAAAACAGCGCAGCATCTGAGCAATATGCTGCTGGACATCGGCTCCAATGTTAAGATTATCGAAGAAAACCGGGAAAGATGCCGGCAGCTTTGCGAGCTGGTGCCGGATGCGGCGATCATTTGCGGAGACGGCGCCCGGGGCGAGCTTCTGAACGAGGAAGGTCTTGGCAGCATGGATGCCTTTGTGGCGCTGACCGGTATGGATGAAGAAAACATCCTGATGGCGATCTATGCAGGCAGCCAGAACGTCAATAAAACCCTGGCAAAGGTTGACCGCAGCGAATTTGCCGATCTGGCGGCAAAGCTGGGACTGGATGGGCAGGTGGAGCCGAAACGGCTGGTATCCGACCTGGTGGTCCGATACGCCAGAGCCATCGAAAATGCGGTCGGCAATAACGTAGAAACGCTCTATAAGCTGATGAATGGAAAAGTTGAAGCACTGGAGTTTAATGTCCGTTCCGGATTCAAACAGAATGGCGTTGCCCTGCGCAATTTGAACGGCACGTTGAAGAGCAATATCCTGATTGGCGGCATCGTGCGGGGAAATGAACGGATTATTCCGGGACCTAACGACAGCATGAAGGTGGGAGACAGGGTTATTGTGGTGTCCTCCGGCCATACGCTGTACGATCTGTCGGATATATTCATTAAGGAGCGATAACAGATTAAATGAATCGGAGTATGATCTTCTCCATGATCGGCCAGGTATGCGTGGTGATCGGCGCGCTGATGCTGCTGCCTCTTGGAGTTTCCATTTATTTTCATGAACGCTGTGCGCTGGCCTTTCTGATTACCATGCTGATCTCCATCGGCATCGGCATGACGCTGCAGCTGATTTTCAAAAAGGGAGACCAGGTGATCTATGCAAAGGAAGGGTTTATTATTGTGGCCCTGTCCTGGATTATTCTGTCTGCCATCGGCGCGCTTCCTTTTGTCATCAGCCATGAAATTCCCAATTTCATCGACGCCTTTTTTGAAACGGTCAGCGGCTTTACCACCACGGGATCCTCTATTCTAAGAAATGTGGAGCGGCTCAGCAAAGGCCTCTTATTTTGGCGGAGCTTTACCCACTGGATCGGCGGCATGGGCGTTATCGTTTTTATGATGGCGATTGTTCCATCCCAGAATGACCGGAATATGCATGTCATGCGGGCGGAGGTCCCCGGACCTACCGTGGGCAAACTGGTGCCCCGGCTGAGAGACACGGCCAGAATTCTGTATCTGCTGTATATTGCCCTTTCTATTGTGGAAATGGTCTTTCTGCTGGCGGGCGGTATGCCGCTTTTTGACAGCCTCTGCCACATGTTTGGAACAGCCGGAACCGGCGGCTTCGGCATCAAGGCGGACAGCATCACCTCCTACAGCCCGTATCTGCAGTGGGTGATCACGATTTTTATGCTGCTGTTCGGCGTCAACTTTAATATTTATTATCTGATCGTGCGAGGTCAGCTGGGGGCGGCCATCAAGAGTACAGAGCTTCGCTGCTATCTGGGCATATGGCTTGCGGCCACGGTGCTGATCGTTTTCAACCTGGTAAACCGGCTGCACCTGCCGCTGGAGATGGCCGTTCGGCAGGCTGCCTTTCAGACTTCCTCCATTATGACAACGACAGGTTATGGAACCACCGATTTCAACCTCTGGCCGCAGCTTTCCAAAACCATTTTGTTTTTCCTGATGTTTATCGGCGCCTGCGCCGGCTCCACAGGAGGCGGTCTGAAGGTCTCCCGTGTGATGATGCTCGCTTCGGATATCAAGCGCGAGCTGCGGCATCTTCTGCATCCCCGCTCGGTACAGATTGTTAAATTCGAAGGAAAACGGGTGGATAACCAGACGCTGCGCTCGGTGAATGCATATTTTACCCTGTACATTGTGCTGATGCTGGTGATGGTCATGCTGCTGGCTTTTGACGACAGCGATTTTGAAACGGACGTCACGGCGGTGGTGGCCTGCTTCAACAATATCGGACCCGGCTTCGGCGCCGTGGGACCGGCTTCAAACTTTGCGGATTACTCAGGCTTTTCCAAGCTGGTGCTCTCTGCGGCCATGCTGCTGGGAAGACTTGAGATATACCCGATTCTGATTGCTCTGACCCCATCCACCTGGGTTAAAATGCCTTCCGTATCCTGGCAGATGAATACCCTTAAAAAACGGCGGAATCCTTCCGGCGACGATTTCGAAACCAGAAATCTTTCCTTTTTCCAGAAAGTGAAACTGGAGATTTCGAAACGGAAAAACCGGAAGACCCTGGATGGAAAATAAGATACCGGCGCTTCTTAGCCGGAAGAGGATGGCGCTATGTTGTATTTGTGTCCTACCCCCATCGGAAATCTGGCCGATATCAGCGAGCGGGTTCTGGAAACGCTGAGGGAGGCGGATGTGATCCTTTGCGAGGATACCCGGACCTCTTTGCCGCTGCTGAGTCATTACGGCATTAAAAAGCCACTGATCAGCTACCATAAATTTAACGAAAACGACCGCTCAGCCCAGATCCTTAGCCGTCTGGAAGCCGGAGAAAAGGTAGCGCTGATTACCGACGCCGGCATGCCGGCTATTTCCGATCCGGGGCAGATCCTGGTTAAAAAATGTCATGAAAGAGGCCTTGAGGTGACAGCGCTTCCGGGCCCCTGCGCCTTTGTCACAGCGCTTGCCCTTTCGGGTCTGGACTCCAGAAGCTTTCGCTTTGAAGGTTTTTTGCCGACGGATAAAAAAGAGCAGGAGGAAGTGCTGGAGGATCTGAAAGCTGCAAGAGGCACGACCATTTTCTATGAAGCCCCGCACCATCTGTTGAAAACCCTGAAACGGATGGAGCCCTTCTGCTTAGGAAGAAAGGCGGCGGCAGTCAGGGAGCTGTCCAAACGCTTTGAGGAAATCCGGTTTGGGACCCTTGAAGAGCTTAGCGCCTATTACGAGGCCAACGAGCCGAAGGGAGAGTTCGTCCTGCTGATTGAAGGGAGCAGCCGTCAGCAGCGGGAGGAAAAGCTAAGGTCCCGGTTTGAAAACCTGACGATCGAGG
>JAGBND010000112.1 GCA_017634575.1 Bacillota bacterium | reverse complement strand
CTTCAGGATGTTCCAGGGCTTGGCACCTATAGCCTTGCGGATGCCGAACTCATGGGTGCGCTCCTTCACGGTAATCAAATGATGTTGTGCAGATGGTATCCGGGATGGGAGGCAGCGAGCGGCTGCGGTTTGTATTCATAGATGCTGTGGAGGAGCCGAAGGATATCCGTTTTCTGGATACGGACGGCTTTGATATCCGGGCGGAGAAGGACGCAAAGCTGGCCTATACCTACTACGCGGCGATTCAGAACTATACCGATCCGGCGGACAAGGAGAGCGGCGTTTTCGCCGAAATCCAGCATCGCGACATCACCATCGAGGCGGAATTTTCAGCGCATATCACGGTCCGGAACTCGTTTACCATCGAGCTTTACCCTGACGGGCTTTCCGTCCTCGTTACCGGCGGGCCCAACCCCCTGCGGTCCAAAACACCCGGTATGAGAACTGTCCTGAAAGACGGACATATGGAGCTTATCTCCTACGCCACCCGGGACAAGGCGGAACTGACTCTGGATCCGGTGATTCCTCCGACAGACTTCGATCCCTGCTTCACCGCCGTAACATCGGAGGGCAGGGCACTGATCATCAGGGAGCCCAGGTACTTTTCTTTTGAAAAGCTGGAATCCACCGACGCAGAAACGAAAAACCTGCTGGCCAAATATCATTATGAGGTTCGCTGGCACCAGAACGGCTATGCCTTCCGCCCGGGCGACTCTGTTCCGGAGATGGAGGCAAAATATTACCTGCTTCTGCCCATGAAGGCTTCTGCGGGTGATTACTCCGGACATGCGGACATACCGGTGCGTCTTTTGGGAGAGCCGTTTGATCCAATGAAAGACTGGAACGCCGAGTTCCGGGGCCTGTGTGAAACAGCGATCCGCTATTTCCCGGGCGAGGTGGCGCATCACTATGTGCAGTATATCAAGGAGCACTTTTCCGATCCGAACCTGTGGGACAAGTCTGAACTTCGGGCCATGCGTCACGAAGTGATCCGTGCGGCGCAGGTATACTGGACAAAACAGTACGAAAATCAGATGCGGCTTGTTGCGTACTACGACCTCACAGAAATCATATTCAAAAAGCCGGCACGTTTTATCGGTGATACGGCTTTTAAGATCGTGATCCGTTTCTATTACGGCGATAATGAAAACTGGATCACACCGTGCAAGGATCTGATCGTGGACACCATCGATGAGGCGATATGGAGCTATGCCGAGACCGGCCAGGCGGACTGGAACTTTACGGAGAATCTGCTTGCCCAGTGCACCAACACCATAGAGAACTATATTTCCATTGCCGACAGCAAGGGTGCCGGTCTAACCTTCAGCACCGGGAATAAAGATACACAGCAGCTGGCATTTGCCCTGTGCGGGTTCATGCTGGCGGATATGATCCAAAATTATTACAAGATGGATCCAAAGGATTTCTTTGAGTGTTTGCGGCAGTCTTTCATTGACCTGTCTGCCATGGCAATCAAAAAGATCGCCGGCGCAGGTCTGCTGAAGGCGGCAAACTCCCAGTGGGTGCAGAAATTTTTCAGGCTCTCCTGGGTGAAGGCAGTGACGGATTATCTGAAGAAAAACATCGTTCAGGAAGTGGCACGGGGTCAGGCAACGATTATCGATCCCAAAACAGGACTTGCGAAGATACAGGAGACCAGGATCACCGGAAATGTGGATGCAAAGATCACTGGAAATACGCAATTTGTGCACTTCGGTGAAGCCGGCACGACGCTGAACAGCGGAGATATTGAACTGCAGCATACGCTTCTTGGAGGTCCCGGACAGGAGATAGAGGTTCAGCTTGTGAACTTTGACAGCCTGGAATCCGCAACATACCGTGACACGGTACAGAACGTGCTCGACGGTCTGTTCGGTCTCGGGATTGCCACCCTGCGGGAGAATCTGGACGACGATCCGGAATCGAAGGATTACGGTGTGATCTCCTTCCCCATCTATACAAAGAATGGGAAAAAGACCTATGCCGTGATCAATCTCTACAAACTCTTTACCAGCCCGGCGGGGCTGTCCAGCCGTGCCTTCGGCATGGTTTACGATGCTATGTTCGGCAGTTTCTCTGTGCCTTCCGGAGCGACAGGCTCCAAAGATGTGGGGCGTGCTGTACTGGCACTCTCCGACATCCACCCGGCATAACACTTTGAGGCAGGCCATTTTTGAGCGTTTGGGGAAGGAGGATTAGCCATGCTTTGCAAGATATGCGGAAACGAGATGGCGGATGGCGCGGCTTTTTGTGATAACTGTGGTGCACCGGTCTCTGAAGCAGCTGTATCAGCGCAGGCGGAGGAGATTAAACCGGCGGAAGCTGCAAAGAAGATTTCTCCGAAGCCTGACGCCTCCAAAAAAGAAAGACGGAAGAAACAAACATCTGGAACGATTGATAGTAAGGCAGAAATTACAGGTCATAAAGTCACAGAGAATATCTATCTGTGTCCGGACGGCAAATACCGCTGGATCTATGAATACCGGATGCTGAAGAATCCGACAATTCTGATCACGGTTTTGAAAGGCATGACACTTTCCTGGGGGATCGTGATGGGCTTTATCGTACTGTTCCTTCTGATCGACGGTGATTTCCGCTACTGGAACCGCTCAGACGGTCTGTCGTTTTTCGGAGCCTTCCTCCTTCTTCTGTTGTTTTTACTGGTGCTGAGCGTGGTCTCCTACCTGATCCTTGCTGCTGTCTGGGGCTGGTCTTATCAGGTTCTTCTTACCATGGATGAGGATGGTGTAGAACTGCGGATGATGAAAAAGGATTTCCAGAAAGCACAGGCCATCGGGTGGCTTACTGCGGCTGCCGGTCTTGTCTCAGGCAACATAGGCAGGGTCGGAACCGGTATCCTGGCTGCGACAAGAGACAGTTCCTCCTCCGTATTTCAGCGTGTGCGGAAAGTAAAAGCCGTCCGCCGTCGGCAGGTGATCTATGTCAATCAGCTGCTTGGCCACAATCAGGTCTACGCAGAAGGTGCAGATTACGATTTTGTGCTGAATTACATATGTGAACGTGTGCCGGAGACGGCGCGGATTACAAAGTGATAGGACAATGGATTGTTGAAAAGAAGGTGGGCACTATGAAGACCCGTGAAGTGATCGGGATCAACCGGAGCATGACCCTGCAGGAGCTCTGCGGCTTCATGCAGCAGAAATGGGATAAGGAAAGCTATAATGACTTTGTTGTGGGAAGACCTGCCGCCGGTGCATTTCAGGATTATATCATGCTTCCGGCTACGACTCGCTGTGTAGTATGTGTCTATCCGCGAAAGGGAAAAGTCATTCTTGCGGTAATGACCAATTCGGGCGGACAAAAGACATTGGCTGGCAGCCTGGTGCTCGGCCGATATGGCCGTATGGGCATGGTAGGAGAAATGCAGGGGGTCGCATCGCAGGTGAATACGCTGTATGCCGCATATTTGGAATCCCTGTTCGAAAAGGAAGGTATGCTTTCCGGTGACCCCAAACGGAAACAGCCTGTACTCAAACAGTCTAACCCGACCCAGGGCGGAATTGCCGGGAATGTGCTGGAGCTTGTTAGAATAGCACCTCCAGAGTCGCGTGGAATATCGATCCTGTCGATGGTGTTGAGCATCATTTCTTTGGTTCTGTTCTTCACGGGCATTCCCGGGCTCGTGCTGGGCATCGCAGCGATCCTTGCGGCCAATTCTGTGCTGCGGATACATGGTTTTCAGCCCCAGGCATACACCGGTCATTTTGTTGGGAAGGTTGCGGTATGGATGTCGGCTATTATGGCTTTCATCTACATTGTCGGCAATTATTTGTCGACTTTGGCATAACAGGACTATTTTTGAAAGAATAAACTGTTTCTGCTATAGAGGGTGGCCACTCTGTTACGTAGTTTTTCTTCGGATATCCTACCATACCTGCCTTATACGCACATAGAGCCGATTAATCCCGGCTCTTTGCCTGTTTTTGGGCTTTTTAATCGAAATCATTGAATTGGTACGCCGTGCGTGCTAATATAAATAGTATGGATAAAAAGAGAGAATTGGAACGAATAAAAGACGAAACCGGCTTAAGCTGGCGAAAATTCGCGGAGTCCTTTGGAATCCCATACCGAACTGTGCAGGACTGGCACCTGGGCAACCGCCCGATGCCGGAGTATATTTTGCGGCTCATGGTATACAAGGTAGAGACGGAAAGACTCCTCAAAGAATACAGAATAGATAAAGGCGGTGATTCAGCATGAAGACAGCTGCTGACATCAGAAGTTTGCTGTTAAAGGGCGAAAAGATCGATCTGGAATGCAAGGAAGCTGAAAAGCAGGTTCCGCGCTCGATTTATGAAACATATTCTGCTTTCGCCAACACAGACGGCGGAACTATCCTGCTTGGAGTACAGGAAGATAAGAGCGCAAAAGATCCTGCAAAACGATTCCTGATTACCGGTGTTGCTGATCAAGAGAAACTCATCTCTGATTTCTGGAATACGATCAACGGCAGCAAGGTAAATGTGAACATCCTTATCGATGAAAATGTCTATCCTTTGGAGATCGTTGGGCTTCCAATCGTCGTGATCGAAGTGCCGCGGGCCGATTATATGATGCGGCCGGTCCATACAGGTGAGAACCCCTTCAAGGGCTCTTTCAAAAGAAACCATGAGGGAGATTACCACTGTTCCGAGGCGGAAGTGCGAGCCATGATCCGGGATCAGAATGAGAGCGGCAATGACAGCCTCCTTCTGGATTACTATACGATGGATGACATTGACCTCGAAACGCTGCATCGCTACCGCAATCGGTTCCGCGTGGTGAATGGGGATAATGTCTGGAATGCGCTGCCGGATAAGGAGTTTCTGGAGGTGTTGGGCGGTTATCGTTATGACCGCCGGAAGAAGGCCGAGGGTCTTACCATGGCGGGGCTCCTGATGTTCGGCAAAGGACTTCCGATCCGCGATGTCTTTGACATGATCAATATGGACTATCGCGAGGAAACTGATGTGTCCTTCGATGTCCGCTGGAATGATCGCGTCACCTATGACGGAACCTGGGAGAACAATCTTTTCAACTTCATCCAGAAGGTTATGCCGAAATTGACTTCTGATCTCCCGAAGCCTTTCCGAATGGAAGGCATTCTCCGGGAGGATGACACGCCGCAGCATAAAGCCTGCCGTGAGGCAATGATCAATATGATCATTCATGCCGACTTTCAGGGAGAAGGCACGCTGAAGGTGATCAAACGCCGGGATCGTTTTGAATTCACAAATCCGGGAATCCTGAAGATTCCGAAGGAAATGATCTACAAGGGCGGGAACTCCAAGGCCCGGAACCCTCGTATGCAGACCATGCTGCGGATGATCGGATACGGTGACACGGCCGGGTCCGGCTTTCCTACGATACTTGCGGCCTGGGCGGAGAAAGGCTGGCCGGAACCAGAGCTTGAAGAAGATACGATTTTGAACCAGGTGACGCTGAGCCTTAAGATGAATTCAAATGATACGAATGAGAGCCAGGAGACTTCTAAGAGTGCCAATGGCACTCACTCTGGCACCCAAACTGGCACTCATTCTGGAGGTGAAGGATACGAAACTCAAATTCGTTCAATGATCAAAGCAAATAATAAGATTACTAGAAAGCAGATCGCCGAGGCACTTTCGGTAAGTCTTCGAACGGTGCAGAGAATATTAAATTCTATAGATGGACTAAGGTATATCGGCAGTGGTCGTGGAGGGCATTGGGAATACAACGGCGATGATAAATGATAACAAACCGCTGATAACATTTTGATAACAATAGTTCAGATACCCTGTAGATACAGGATACCAGAACGCAAATGGAATCACGAGGTATCAAATCTCCTATACAAAAACATTTAGAATCGCTATCTCGTTAGCGAGTACGAATAATTTCCGGCTCTCCGGAAACCCAGTATTCATGCGGGTTGCAAGCATAAATGTTTAGTATCTGACAACAGATTGACAACATTTCTCTAAAACTGAATTATTCTAAAAGAAGCAGCGCTATCTGATTTCAAGTATCTCAGACAGCGCTGTTTTTGTGTTCTGTTTATTTTCTGTCGATAGGATGAGGATATCCCAGCTTCCATTCTGCATATCCATCCATATCCGATCCATCTTCCTGATCCTTTTCCCGGGCTTCATACCATTCGAGCATCATGCCATAGAGGCTGACATATTCCTTATGATAACGATCCAACCGCAGGCAAAGCTCACCGTCGATTTGGTCGATATGTATGCCATAGGTGTCCTCCAGGTCGAAGAGTGTATACATGAGGCCTATGGGCGTGTCGTAATCCGTGTCAGCAATGGCATGGGGACTGACCTTCAGAACCCTTGCCAGGGCATTTACCAGGTCTTCCTTCGGCTTGCGGGTTCCGGATTCATATTGGGCGATCCTGACATCGGCAGATCTTTCCGGAAAGCCGAGGGCTATCCCCAGTTCCTTCTGGGTCATGCCCCGCTTGATGCGTATGCGTTTGATGCGTTCACCAGTGTTCATGGCAGTACCTCCTTAAACATAAATGCTAAGCAAAGTATATACGAAATAAGGCATAGATTCAATAGAAACTAAACAAAAAAGTTAAGAAAACAAGCCTATCCCCTATTGACTTAAACAAATGTGATTAGTATAATCACAATAACTAAGCAAATAAGCTTAGGAATCTATAAATGCAGAGAGAAAGGAGTTTTGTAGAAATGACATTTGAAGTTGACGAAAAAAAGGAAATGCTGTTTAAGGATGCAGCGGAAGCTATTAGGAATCAGGACTGGGAGGCAGTCAATCAAGTGGCTTGTTATGACGATGAAATGGGGAACTATATGCTCACTATATATGAGGAGAAGCTTCCTCTCGAAGTAAAATGCCGGATCGCTCTTTATCATTACAGTAATCACGGAGATTTCTATCCTTCTGTTCGCAAATATGTCAGAAAGGCAGGGATCATCCGACCGAAGAACTGGCGCGAAGAGATGCCTTCTTCTGTCAGGAATCTTGATATGTTTACAGTCTATCGGGGCGGTAGTGAAGATATTAAGAAGGCTGCCGGCTCCATGTCCTGGACTTTGTCTCAGGAGACAGCGGAATGGTTCATGAAGCGACATGAGTTTACCCATCCTGGTCAGCAGCATCTGTACAAGGGAACGATCGCTGCTGACAAAGTGATTGCCTATATTGGAGACAGAAAAGAATATGAAATTGTTCAGTATCGTGGAGTCAGGAATGTTGAGGAAATACCCGTTGCTGGTTTCAGCATCGATTTTCAGAACATGAGGGATCCGGGAGACCCTTACCATCTTGTGTCACAGGAGATGGTAAATGCATACTTTGACGAGTGGTACGGAAGTACCTGGCAAATGTGAAGAGAAAGGAGGCACACATGGATACTTTATTTATGACGGCGGATGAGGTGGCAAGGGAAATGAATGTTTCCAAGGCCTATGCCTATAAGATCATCCAGAGGCTTAACCGGGAGCTGCAGGAGATGGGCTACCTGACGGTATCCGGAAAAATAAACCGAAAGTTCTTTATGAAGAAAGTGAACTACAACGACGGAAAGGAGAAAATGTAAATGCCGGTCTATAAAGAAAAGAACGGAACCTGGCGGGTCAATTACCGCTATACCGATTGGACCGGGGAACTGAAGCAGAGCACCAGAAGGGGCTTCGCGACCCGGAGGGAGGCGGTTGCATGGGAACATGAGCAGTCAGTGAAGAAACGGGCATCTCTCGATATGACCTTCGGCAGTTTCACCGAGCTTTATATCAGCGATATGAAATGCCGGCTGAAGGAAAACACATGGGAGAGCAAGGAGCACATTATCCGGACTAAGATCCTGCCCTATTTTAAAGATCGTAGGATTGGAGAGATCAAGCCTAAAGATGTGGTCAGCTGGCAGAATATGATTATGAAGAAGACTTCCAGAGGCAAGCCTTATTCGAAGACGTATCTGAAAACGATTCACAATCAGCTGAGTGCCATTTTCAATCATGCCGTCAGGTACTACGGTCTTTCAAAGAATCCAGCAAAACTGGCTGGGAATATGGGGAAGGAGCAGAGCCGAGAAATGCTGATCTGGACCCAGGAGGAGTACCGGAGATTTGCTGATGTGATGATGGAGAAGCCGGTGTCATTTTATGCTTTCGAGATGCTGTACTGGTGCGGGATCAGGGAGGGCGAACTGCTTGCACTGACACCTTCTGATTTCGATTTCGAGAAGAAAACAGTGACAATCAATAAGTCCTATCAGAGGCTGAACGGCAAGGATGTGATCACGGATCCAAAGACTCCGAAGAGCAACCGCACAATTACAATGCCGGATTTCTTAAATGACGAGATTCGGGACTACCTGCGGCAACTATACGGGATTGGACCGGTGGACCGTATGTTTCCGGTCACAAAGTACTATCTGCATCATGAGATGGACCGAGGTTCGAAGGCTGCCGGTGTCAAGAGAATCCGCATCCATGATCTCCGGCACAGCCATATCAGCCTACTGATCGAGCTTGGGTATTCTGCAGTGGCGATTGCGGACCGCGTCGGACATGAGAGCATCGATATCACTTACCGCTATGCGCATATGTTCCCCTCTACACAGCAGGATATGGCACAGAAACTCGGAAGATTCAGAGAAGAAGGAAAGGAGAGAGAACAGTATGTCGGCTAAAAAAATGGGGTCAATCATTTTTCTCGTGGGATTGACCATGTCACAGGCTCTCGCCGCCGCCCGCCAGCCTTGACATGAACCTCAGGCAATGCTTCAGGAATTTCACCCCGACGGCGACGAACTCAAGAACAGCCTGCTTCTTCCACCG
>JAGBND010000111.1 GCA_017634575.1 Bacillota bacterium | reverse complement strand
GACCTTTCCACAGTTCTCGCATTCCATCCACCCGTCCGTCTCTTCAAGATACAGACCGCGGTTCACTGTGCCACATATCGGACAGCGTAAGTCGTATGTGTCTTTGCCATGCGGTTGGTCAATGCCGCCGCGCCGCACCCGATGTCCAGAATCTCTGTATATATGGGCGTATTTGGGAGAAGCATCCGCCATCAGCCGGTATATTCCAAAGAATGCCAGCCCCTCCAAAAACAGACCGAGAGCGCCTAAAAGCCCTCCCCAGATCAGCTGAGTATCAGAAAGATTCAGTGCGTTTGCCATCACGCTTTCCGCAAACCCGGATGCTTCCATTTCATCGCCGAACCCGATCAGAAAATCTCCGATCCCGGTCATGACTGATGCGATCAGGCCGATCAGAAGCAGCTTTCTGATCCTTGGACGATCCAGGTTATTATCAATTCCGATAGTATTCATCCGTGCCTCCTTTTGTATCAACCGTATAATCTCAGATGTTTTCAGGCTGTCTCTTCCTGCTGACCAAGGTGGCCTTCGCATGCCCGTTTTTGCTTCCACCATAGTCCGGAAGATCAATGAGATAGTTCAGGTATTTTTCTTGCGTCTGTTCCCATATCTTATTTGCCTCCGTTTCTCCGTAGCGGTTTCTAAGCCAGCTTAGGACCGGCTTCCCGTAAGGGAGCTGTTTGATCGTCATGTGCGACATCATCATTCTGCATGCTTTCATTTCGGGTCCTCCGCTTTATCTCCGACAATCCAGTAATCGCAAACCGGGTCGCCGCTTGCGATCGTATGCTCCCGATGAAGTATTCCGTGCTGCAGCCGGAACATAACCTCATCCGTAGAGCAGAGCGCAGGCATCAGTTCCGCTATGCCTTCCCGTGCGCAGAACTCACAGATAGGGCATCGGGTGAAATAATAGAAGCTGCCTTCTTTATGACGGGCTTCATCAAAGTTCACGTTCCAGTTGACCGGATAATCCTTCCCATGTCCGGCAAACCAGGCTTCATATTTTCGCATCTCCTGTTCCCATTTCTTCGGGGTTTTGTTCAGATCGGTCATCCCAAAGAAAGTGCGGAGCAGCCGGGATTCCAGCACGTCCGTCATCACGAGCGCCATCTCATCCGGTGTAATCTTTCTGTCACTGCCCAGCCACGCTGCAGCAAAAACATAGGCGAAGTATGCGTTCATCGCCATAGGATTGCCCGGGCCCAGGTCATCCGCACGAGAGAGAAGCCGTCTGTACCCTGCTTTTCCGTTCCTGATAGATTGTGCGGCTAACTCTTTACCAAACCGGTTTGTTATGCTCCTTTTTATCATGGGCGAAAAAAACGTCCAATAAATTCCTTTGTATCTCATAAGCGCGTCAGCCCTCCTTCAGCAAACGGATCCATTTTCTCTGCCTGTGGGTATAAAATGCGTTTGCCCAAAGCCAGATGAAAAATGTTTTCCAGCCCGCCCGGATCTCGACCCGGTCCGTGTACTTTGTGTGATTATCGTCCAGCGGGATCATGGTGATGTCATGATTCCACATCGGAACACGTTCGTTTCCCTCCCGGCTGCTGACACCCTCCGGTTCAAATCGGACAATATGGATCTTATGAGTACCGAAAGGGATCACACCAAAGAGGCGGAACCTGTATGCTGACATACTGCCGACTGTCCATACCGGTTCAGTCAATCCCACCGGTTCGAATGTCGCATAAGGCTTTGCTATATACTGCAGAGTTTCCGGCTTCTGCAGCTTTTCAAATACCACATCCCGGGATGCCGGGAAAACAGAGCTTTTCCAGACAATCATCTTTTTCCATCCCTCTATCCAAGCAGCGCCATTGCAATTCCATCTAAAATCGTTCTCGGCCAGTTCATGAATCTCCCCCCACCATCACCTTTGCCAGGGGTGTATTTCTCGCGCTCTCTTCCGTATCATCGTCCTCCACGTAACCGTCATACGGTGCAGAAGGATCGGTATATTTCTTCGCAAACGGCTTGCAGAGTTCCGTCCTGTGCATGAAAGCGAAATCCAGATCGTCCGTCCAGCCGGTATGCCCGGTAATGATCTTCATGGACCGCTTTCTTGCGCGAAGGTTCTTTTCCAGTTTCTCAAGCGACCGGACGGCCAGCTTGTTGTCTTCCGCCAGCGTGGACAGAAAACTGTATCCGCCGTCAACGCCAAACCAGATTGTATCTCCGGTGAAGAGATACTCATCATCGATAAGATAGACCATGTGGCCCCAGGTGTGGCCGGGAACGAGGATACACTCGATCTTGATATCGCCGATGTTAATAATCTCCCCGTCCTTCAAAAGCACCTTCTCATTATCCATTTTGACAAGCGGAAGCTTATAAAGCCCGTAGATCACCTTCCTGCGGGCTTCGCCGGTAAGATAGCGATTTTCGATCTCCCCGATATATACTGTCGCATTCTTAAACAGCAGATCACTGTCGCGTTCCGGAGCGCCAACGTGATCGGTATCCTGATGTGTGATAAAGATCTGCTGAATGGATGCCGGACAGGATCGCGCTTAGGATTGCAAAGCCCACCGTGCCCATAAGCCATTTCCCGATCTTGTCTTTCCGATTGATATAGGGCTTCAAATCCTCTGTCCCCGGAATCTCCCAGGCCTTCGTATGTCCCACCCAGTACTCATCGATGAAAAGCCGGTCGATCAGGTTCATAATGGAAAGGATGGCGAACATCTGCCAAAAACCGGGCCAGAAGCCTCTTGCGCCATTGACGACATAGGTGCTGACAAGGATAAAGATAAAGTACAGCGGAATGCCCAGCAGAACTCCTTCTATGATAATTTTAACGACCATCATCCATTCCTCCGATAAACTCCCTGATCTCCGCAGCCATAAGCTCCGGATGCGCGATGATCTCGCCGTGACCGAAGCCTTCAAAAGGACGAACTACCAAGGCGGGGAAAGCTCTCCTAAGTTTCAGAACGGCTTTTTTCATATTCGGCTCCTTCGCTCCATACCAAACCGCGACCTTTGCATTCGGATCGGGAGCGTAGGCATCGATATCCCTGTAGAGCTGTAAGCCTTCTTTTGCACAGTTCTGAAGTGTCTGAAGCGAAATATTCTCCGGTGTCGCGGAAAACTGGGCAAGCAGAGACTCATCATTGCTCCGGGTGTAGAGTTTCAATAGCCATGGCAGCTTCTTTTTGCCCTGGATCTTGCTATACAGGCGGTACTGATTATGGGGGATCACTTTCGTGACGAACCCATTGAAGATACCCAGATTCATATACTGAGGGCCGCTGAGGATCAGAGAATCCGCAAGTACCTTTTGTCTGTGGAACAGTGTCCCCGCCGTAGCGCTGCCAAAGGATTCACCGAAGATCAGATCGACATGGCCGTCCAGGAGATCCCGAATATACGCTTCCAGCTTTTCAGCTGATTCCGCTGACGTGGTAAAGTTTGTTTCCCCTGTTCCGTCATACCCGTCTGTACTGACAGCGATCACGTGAAAATCCTTCTGAAGAAGAGGGATAACATGCTCAAACTGTCGCCAGCTCATCATGTTGCCGGGAATAAGTACGATCTTACGGCTGTTTCCTTTTCCAAACTCCTGAACTTCCATTGTCAAGACTCCTGTTCTTCCTGCTGCAGGAACGCGAAGGCTCTTTCTGCGAAATCCTCAGAGTGGATCATGACATATTCCCCGTGCATCATGTGCGGGATCTTCACGACTTCCATCTGAGGCAGATACTTCATGGCCCATTTCAGATCCCTGAACCTGGAACCCCACTCGTCAGTCCCAACCCAGAACTGGATCTTTGTATCCATCTGAGGCGCAGTCTTCGGGACTGCATAGTTATTCGCTGACCAGAAGATATTCCAGATCGTCTTGTTGCTGTAGCCCTTCAGATATTGCTGTATCTCACGATACTCTTTTTTCGCGTCATGACCGGGCAGGGTAAACCGATCCGGCGGGAAGTTCATTTCCATGAACTTTACAGAAGAACGGCCGATCTTCAGCATCAGATAATCCCGCACTCCGATCAGCTTGCAGACCCATTTAGGATACTGGTACGGAGCTGTCCCCGCGTCGATGATCGCTTTGTCCACCGGGATCGCCTGTGTTGCCAACAGGCGTATCACCATGCCGCCGCCGAAGCTGAGACCGTAGACCGCGTCCAGCCGATCAATGCCATGCGAATGAAGCCATTCGACCGCCTGGTCTACCGTCCGTTCCACAGAGATGAAGTCATTCTGTTCTTCCGGGTCATGTCCGTCCGGCGTCAGCAATAACACATGAAAATGCTTTGCCAGTGCTTCAGCGGAAGGCGTGAAATGAATCCACGGCTCACAGCTGCCCTGGAAGAAAAGAAGATGCTCTTTATGTTCTGTTCCGAATTCTCGAATAACCATAATCTTTCACCTGATAAGTTTGTCACCCTTGCAGGTGTGTCAGAAATCCCCGTCTGCCGCCTTCATCCACGACCTTCATGGCAATGCGAGTGTAAAGCTTGAGCTTTCTTTTCAGCTGCTTTCTGGCAGCGCCGAAGAAAGGCCGTTCCTCTACAAGCTTCATGCCGCATTTTTCTGCAACGCTCTTACCATTATCGGCGCTGAAATGCAGCTCCGCGTCGTTGTTGTCGGTCTTTTTGATGTAGTCGTTGGCGTATTTGATTGCCTTACCCGTCATGGCGTCGAAGATCACTTCCGGCAGATCCATTTCATAGAAGGCTGCCTTCTCGGGAGCCGGTTTGATCCTGAAGTATGAGGTTTCCAGGCCGCAGCCGACATTGACGATATTGCATTTCTCATGCTGCTCGACAAACGCTTTTATCATTTGGTCCGTGTTATAGAAGCGGCAGGCTCCGGCCATCTGGAAATATTCGCCGGACTTTGACGCGATATCTTCATAGGGCATCTCGCTTTTCAGAGACACAGCCTTATCATCTCTGAAGTACTCAGGGAAATATTCGGATACGTAGATCAGAGCTGTCAGGGGGATGTACAGGGTATCTGCGACACCTTCAAATTTACTCATATGCTTTTACTCCTTTCCCAGCCGTCTCCGGCTTCTGTCTTGTGACGAACGAATCGGAAGTTGCAGACGTCTCCGCCCTGGCAAAGTGTCTTGGTGCGGATAAAGTCGGTGTACGGAAGGCTCCCATAGTTGATGATATCGGCATGGCAGCAAATTGAGCCAAGCTTCATCAGGCCTCTTTTCCCGAGGATCTTTGCATAGATGCATTCGTTGCACTCAAAGCGGAACTCGTCCTTCGGGTCATCCTTGTGCCAGGTGTAGCGCCAGCCATAGCCGGAGCCCTTTTTGAATCCGAACGGAACGATCTTTTTCATCAGCGGCAGGAAAAAGCTTTTCCCGGCGAGCTTTTGCATCCCAGACGGATCGAGGAACTTCCACATTTCCTCAGATACGATCCGATATG
>JAGBND010000110.1 GCA_017634575.1 Bacillota bacterium | reverse complement strand
CTGTTCTTGCTGTTCTTGCTGTTCTTGCTGTTCATGTTGTTCTTGTCGTTCTTGCTTTTCCTGATTATCCCGCAATTCTTGCTGCTCTAACCGCCCTCCTTCCCAGCTTAAGCTGACTGTCTCGATGCTTTTAGCTGGTGGAAGCTTTATACTGGCTGCCCACTTGTGTTCTCCATTCCGTTTCAGGTTCACTTGCACGGGCAAGGCAGCGCCTGAAACCTGAAGCAGTACCTCAGAAGGTTCCTGAAGGCCGGCCTGCCTGAGACTATAAGAATAATACGCCGCCGCACACATGGATGCATTTCCACAAAATTCTCCGCCAGCCATGCGAAGCTCGGGAAGTCTGACAGCCTTATCGCCCATACAAATCCCGGAAAGTCCATCAGCCTCATTGGCCATGCGAATCCCGGAAAGTCCATCAGCCTCATTCACCATGCAAGACTCCGAAATACCATTCCTGCCATCCCCCTTCGGAAAGCTCACAAATCCAACCTGCTCTACCTCTGGGTGACGGCGCATGATTTCAGCTGCGACCTCGGGCTGTAGAGGAACAGGAACCTGATTTTGCGAATTCTCCACAAGCGCAGTAATATTACCAGTAGGATTAAAAATCGAATATAAAGCCGCCCCATCCATCTGCCCCAAACCGCCCGACGGGATTGTTCCTGTTTTCTCCATCTCCATCCCAAGTTACCTTTCAAACACCCGCAAAAACTGTTTGGTGCGGTCTTCCCTCGGATTTTCAAAGACGTTGGCCGGATCGCCTTGCTCTACAATGACGCCGCTGTCCATAAAGATAACATGATTGCTGACAGCCTTGGCAAAGGGCATTTCATGCGTCACCACCACCATGGTCATCTTTTCTTCTGCCAGCTGGCGGATGACCTTCAGCACTTCTCCGGTGAGCTCCGGATCCAGCGCGGAGGTCGGCTCATCGAAATAGAGAACTTCCGGACGCATAGCCAGGGCACGCGCAATCGCCACCCGCTGCTGCTGGCCACCGGAAAGCTGGTAAGGATATGCATTCTCTCTGCCCTCAAGGCCCATCTTTTTCAGAATTTCCATGGCTCGTTCCCGAACCTCTTCCCGATTTTCGCCATGGAGAATCGGCGCCTCCGTCACATTTTTCAGAACGGAATAGTGGGGAAAAAGATTGAAATTCTGGAAGACAAGACCAAACAGCGTTTTATACCGGTTCAGCTCCGCCTTTGATGCATACACGCCATCTCTCATGGCATAGTTTCCATCGTACAAGATATCTCCCCCATCGGCGGTCTCCAAAAAAGACGCGCACCGCAGGAGGGTCGATTTGCCCGACCCGGACGGACCAATGATGGAGATCACATTTCCCCGCTCGACGCGCAGAGAAATATCTTTCAGCACAGACAAAGAGCTAAAGGATTTCTGCAGATTGCGGATTTCCAGAATCGCTGGCGTCTCGCCCCGATCCGCCTTGACATTATTTTCAGACAATTGCTTCCTCCTCAACGATAATATATTTATATTATCCTCAACGATAATAATCCATCCGCTTTTCAATGCGCCCCATGACATAGTCCACGATCGCATTGAAAACATAGTAGAACACGCCGGCGACAACAAAGGGCATAAAGCTGGTCTGGGAATTAGCAATCTGCTTGCCAATGGTAAACATTTCCTGGTAAGAAACGGTGAAAGCCATGGATGTATCCTTCACCAGCGTCACCACCTCATTGGTGATGCTCGGCATAATGCGCTTGATCACCTGAGGAAGAATAATGCGCAGGAACGTCTGCAGCTTCGTATATCCCAGCACCTCGGCCGCCTCGTACTGCCCAACGGGAATCGACTCGATGCCGCCGCGGTAAATCTCCGCAAAATACGCCGCATAGTTGATGGCAAAGGCAATCACCACCGGAATCAGCTTGTTGCGGGCAACGCTCGTCCCAAACAGATAGTAAGGTCCATAGGTCACCGCCAGCAGCTGCAGCATCAGCGGCGTGCCGCGCAGAATCGTGATAAAGAACCTGGTAATCATCGAGACGATCTTCACCTTGCTCATTCGAAGCAGCGCCACGATCATGCCGAGGGGCAGGGAAAATAGCAGTGTCAGAAAGAAGATGGCGCAGGTCTTTCCCAGCCCCTCGCTCATCTTGATGATCATAGTTAGTAAGGACACAGAGAATCCTCCAAAAATATAAGGCAGTCACCTTTAATCATAAAAGTCCGAAAACGCTAAAAAGCGTTTTCGGGCCTTTGATGGAATGATGTCATTGAAAAACGTTCGCACCAGTGATTAGATGTAAAGCTGTCATCACCAATCGATAGCACCGGTGATTATTTATTTAAGAACAGCAGATTATTGACGATATCCTTGTATTCCTCTTTGGAAGCGATCTGAGCGTAGGTGCCGTTGGCGACCAGCTCCTGAACCGCGGCATCCACCTGCGCGCAGAGCTCGGCGTCACCGGAACGGAAGGCAATGCCGTACTGCTCGGCGCCAAGATTCTCGTCGATAATGGTAAGGCCTTCGTGTTCGGCTACATAGCTGGCGGCCACAGGCATATCCACGAACACGGCATCCACAGCGCCGCCTTCAAGCTCGGTAAAGCATTTCAGGAAGCTGTCGCAGGTCAGCACGCTCTCAAAGCTTGCCGACAGATCAGCCAGGTCGCCGCCCAGAAGAGCCTCGCCGGAGGTGCCCAGCTGCACAGCCACCACCTTGCCTGCCAGATCAGCAGAAGATGCAAAACCGCTGTCATTTTTGACTACAAGCACCTGAGTGTTGTCATAGTATGGCTCGGAAATCACATAACCGGATTCCTTCATGGTATCCAGGATGGTCATGCCGGACCAGACACAATCGCACTCCATGGAATCCAGCTGAACCAGCTTTTCGTCCCAGTTTACTGCAAAAATTTCCAGCTTCCAGCCCAGCTGATCGCAGACCGCCTGGCAGATTTCCACATCGAAGCCGGTGTAATTGCCATCATTTCCCAGATAACTAAAGGGAGGATATTCCGGATCGATACCCATAATAAAAGTTCTTCCCGCTTCTGCTGCATTTTCAGAAGAAGCCGCTACGGAAGCAGTATCTGCCTCCTTGGACGCATCAGCCTGAGAACAGCCGGCCAGCGCCAAAAGCATGGACAGCGTAAGAATAAGCGCAAATATTTTTTTCATCTTGGTTCCTCCAAATCAATGTAAACCGGCTTTAACCCGGCAACGCTTTAACGCGTTAACATCATACCATAATTATATTGGAAAACCAAGAAAAAAAATCGCATGATTTTGCCACATTATTTGACTAAAATACACTAAATCGGCGCCCGGCGCGGCCGCATCTACTGTCCCTGTGGCCGCATCGTCCGTCCCACGCCAAGCATCTACTGTCCGACGCGGCCACATCGGCCGTCCCGCGCCCGCATCACCCGCCCTGCGGGCTCGCCTCCCCAAATATGTGAGATATTATGCCTTCCCTATGACGGCATATTATGATAAAATAAGGTATTAAATGATCGATTGATCAGAAGGGAGCGTTGCATGGCTAAAGAAAAAGACCGGCTTGCCACAAGTTCCAGGAACGATCTGACCGAAGGCCCGATTTTCGGAAAACTGATCGGCTTTGCAATTCCTGTGATTCTTGGAAATCTTTGTTTTCAGCTCTACAATGTTGTTGACTCCATCGTCGTGGGAAACTACGTCGGAACCGATGCCCTGGCCGCGGTCGGAGCCGTATTTCCCATCATGATGCTCTTTAATGCGCTGTTCATGGGCGTATCTTTGGGCGCGCAGATTGTCATCAGCCAGACTTTTGGCGCGAAAGACGAAGACGGTCTTCGAACCGTCACCAACACCTCCATCGCCCTGGCCATTATTATTGGCGCCGCCATCACCATCGTGGGAACGCCGCTGGCCAAGCCCATGCTGCAGCTCATCAAAACGCCCGCCAATATAATTGGAGATTCCACCGTCTATCTGATGATTATTTTCGCGGGCACCCTTGGAAACGTCTTCTACAATCTGGGTTCCGGCGCGCTGCGCGGCATGGGCGACAGCCGCTGGCCGTTGGTGGCCATGCTGGTCAGCTCCGTCACCAATATCGTGCTGGACCTGCTCTTCGTCATCCAGTTTAAAATGGGGGTTGCAGGCGTTGCCTGGGCCACCACCATCGCTCATTTCCTCAGCGGCATGATCCCGCTGTTCCGCATTCAGAGCGGCGCCTATCCGGTGCGGCTGTATTTCAAAGACATCCTTCACCCGGACGGCAAGGCCGCCAGCCGCATCTTCAAGCTGGGGCTTCCCAGCTCCGTTCAGAACGCGGCCATGTCCCTCGGCAGCCTTGTGATCCAGAGTTTCGCCAATTCCTTCGGCTCCAACTTTATCGCTGCCAATACCATTATTATGAAGGCGGACGGTTTTGCCATCATGCCGATGATGGGCCTCGGCATGGCCTCCACCTCCTTCGTCGGCCAGAATATCGGCGCCGGGAAGGTGGACAGGGCCAAGAAGGGCGTTCACGTGGGACAGCTTTCCGCGATCGTGGTCGCAGTTGTGGTCGGCGCAGCCCTGTATGTCTTCGGTGAGTATATTATGCGGGCCTTCGGCGCGGACGGCCAGGTTCTGATGATGGGCGTCTCGGGAATCCGCTTCCTTGCCTTCTGCTATGTGTTCGTGGGAATTGATCAGGTAACCGGCGGCGCCATGCGCGGTGCAGGCTCAGCCATCGCACCGGCCATCACCGCAATCTCCGCCAACCTCTTCCGAATTCCTCTTGCCTATTTCATGGGCGCAGGACCTCTGCGGACAGCAATCAAGGAGCTGCTCGCAGCAAAGGGCACCGAGCTGACCACAAAGGCCGGCGAGCTCTTCGTCACCGGTGCCTACGCCACCATGGAAGAAGCCGAAACTTCTGCCGCCGCTATTCTCGCAGCGCCGGATCACTTTATGAATATGTTCTATGCCATGGGCATTTCCATGTTCGTGGGCGCCCTGCTGATCTTCCTGTATTTCAAATTCGGCAAATGGCAGGACAAAAGTGTGATCCCTTCGAAATAGTTACTTTGGGGACGGTTCTAAAAGTGGACATTTTTGTATTTTGGGGACGGTTCTAAAAGTGGACATTTTTTAGGACAACAAATTTGGGGACGGTCTTTAATTAGCTTTTAATGCTAATAAAAAACTGTCCCCAAATTATTATGACCCTGATATCAAATTATGCTGCTTTCAGAACATCCAGATCCGCAAAGCCGCGCATATAATCCATGAAAAACAGGACCTTCTGCATTATTCCAGGTGGATTTCTTCTACCAGCGTGGGCATATCGGCCACGACTTCGACCTCCTGGATTCCCTGCTTTTTCATTTCCTTCTCAGCCTCAGTTTCGCCACGGCCGGTGCCAAAGAAGGAGTCCATGTTCTTGTTCGAGATTTCTCCCAGAATATCTTCGGCTTTCACATCATTCAGCTGATCCAACGGAGGCAGAACCTTTCCGACATGCTTTGCGATCTTGCCTGCGGGCAGATCCTTCATCCGGTCGCGCGCCGTTTTTTCAGGCGCATCCTCAGGCTTGGAACCAGCCACCTGATTCAGGATATAGTATTCAGTCACCAGTTTGCCGGATGCCTCCAGAACATCCTCTTTGGTAAACCGCGGATCGGAGAAATCCTTTTTAAGAAGCATCTGATCAAGATTCCGTGCTTCCTCTCTGATCTGCTTTGCGCGCCCGCCGATGGAGTTCTCGTTCAGCGCATCGATTGCATCCGGTTTCATGCCGAATTTTTCCGCGTTTTTGCGCATCATATTGATCATCTGGCCGCCATGTCCCTTAGTCAAAAGCCCGGCAACCTTGGGATTGTTCGCCAGGCGGATGAATCCCTTATCTTTAGCAAGGGTATCTACCTCTTCCTGCAGATCAATCCCTGCAGGGATTTTTTTGTTCAGGCTGGCCTTGGTTCCGTCCGCCTGCACATGGGTCCGAAGGGCCACGATTTCAGCAGCAATTTCCTGCTTTAAAGGTGCATTCATTTTCTGAAGGGCCTCGATGCGCTGCAGCGCAGTGGGCATATACCGCTCCAGTTCCGGATCGGTAGGCATCTCACCGGGGCCGTAATCTTTAGCCAGATGCTCCGTAAAGAGTGCGTCCAGTCCGCCGCCGTGACCGCTGCCGATCGCCTTCTCCACCTTTGCACGGAGGTCCTTATCTTCGCCGATCTTTCTCAGGAAATTCTTGAAGGTCTCATTTTTCATCAGCTGCTGGGAACCCAGTTTGATTTCATCGTCATTGACGGCTGTCGCCTCCAGGGTTTTCAGATCATTCGCTTTACAGCCGCTGATCATTCTCGCTGCCATAATAGAAACGGTCTTGCCAAGAACCTGCTGAAGATACGTCTCAGGATTCTTTTTGTCGTACTTTTCGTCCTGAATTTCTTTGATGGCCCTGGCGGCGCTCTGGGTGAATCCCTCCTCGGTGATCCAGTCGCCTCTGTAGAATTTCGGCTCTGCAAAGCCTGTTCCCAAAAGCTTGTCGACATTTTGCAGCTTGGCCTCCAGTGCTTTTCCCATCACCGGATGCTCCGTCATCAGCTGGCGGAAGGTTTTTCCGTTGACTTTCCGATCAAAGAACCCCATATTGTCATGAAGCTTTTTAAAATTCTCGGCAATCTCCTCCTGGGTAAGTTCTTCATCACCGGTCAATGCATCAATTGCCTGGTTCATTGCCTGGTAGTTTGGAATTTCATCGTATCTTATACCATTGGAACGAATCGCTTTGTCGTAACCGACCTTCATCGCTGCCTTTAAAAAAGTCAGGGCTCCCCACGCCTTGTTCTTGTCCTTTAAATAATTCTGCGCCATCTGTTCAGGTGTAAGTGCCATTGTAGATCTCCTCTCTCTTGTATATTTCTCCCCAAAGTACTTTAAATCTGTACCTGACTGTAGCCGATGCCGCGTTCCTTCTCGTTCTCGTTCCCGTTCTGTACCACGTTCTCTTCAATCTTGTTCTCTTCCGGCAGAATAGCGTCGTGCTGATTCAGACCGAGGTTCATCATGAATTCGTTCTGGCTTCTGGTGGCCATATTTTCCATAATCTCGGTAGCCTTCAGCGGAGAAATGTTCTTCGTCATGCGGTTGAAGACTTCATTCTGCTCGCGGTTCTGCACCTGCTTGTTAATCTTTTCCTGAGGCACGTCCTGGAGAAGACCGGCATTCAGATCAGCTTTTCCATCTACCGGCTTTCTGGACTGGTTGTCCAGAGCCAGATATTCGGCCATCACCTTTTTGGAATCGCCGACGATCTCCCAGGTTTTGGTCATATCCCTTTTTTCCTCAAGAGGCCGCTGCCGATCCAATTCAGCCTTCAGTTCCTTGGCAATCCGGGCGGCCTCTTCGCGGATTTTGTCCATCCGGGCGCCGATGGTGGAGGCATTCATAATGGCCTTCACCTTCGGATCCATATCCGGATATTTCTTCTGGGATTCACGCATGTAGGCCAGCATATTGCCGCCATGGCCCTTGACCATCAGCTCACGGACCTTGGGATCTTTCATCATCTTCTGGAAGGTGGGATCCTTTTCCAGGGTGTTCACCTGCTCTCTCATCTGCCGCATCTGTTCAGGCGTCAGCTTCCGTTTCAAGGTATCCTTCTCGCCCTTTTCAGCGCCCACCATGTTTCGAAGGACCACCATCTCCGCCACGCAGTTGCTCACAAGGGTCATATTATCGGAGTAGGTTTTAATCTTATCCTTCAGCACGTCGATCCGCTCAAGCGCCGTGGGCATATAGCGGGAAAAGATCCCCTCCTCCGGCAGTGTGCCGCCGGGTAAATTTTTAATATGCTTCGCCAGCAGATCATCCACCTTGCCGCCATGGCCTGCCGAAAAGGCCGCCCGGGCATCTTTTTCATATCTGGCCCAGAACGCGCCAAAGAGCGGGGTTTTTGTCATCAGCTCTGCCGTCTTTTCAATCTCTTTCTTAGACAGCTGGCAGTCAGCCAGACCGGTTCTGGAATACTTCACACCCCGGACGGAATTTGCCAGAAGACGGGCCGCAAGAATCTGGGCAATCTCTTTTTTGGTTCCTTCCCCTTTCTGCAGTTCTTCAATCCATTCGCCTGCCGATTTCTTCTCTCCTTCCACCTCTTCCGGGTCGAAAACAGGCTTGGCGCGGTATTTGTTTTCTTCCGCCTCTTCCTGTTTCTTTCGCGCCTGCATAATGGCCTGACGCTTCTCTTCCTGAACGGCGTTGAATTCGGCCTCATCCAGATAAGCCGTGGCTCCGACCATCTGCCCGAACTTCCGGATTTGATTGTGAATTGCCATCTGCTCTTCAAAGGATTTTCCTTCCTTAAGCAGATCCATTACCGTCGTTTCAGAATTCGGGTCCGGCTTTGAGGTCATCAGCGTGGAGAGGTCATCAATCCCGGCAGTCATCGAATTAAAAAAGTCTTCGCTCACGTTCTCGGCCGTGAACATATAAAGGGAAATGGCTGCATTGACCTTATCAAATAGCTTGTTGATTTTTTCGATCTCCGGGCCTTCCTTGCCTGCCAGCTTTGTTTTGATGTTCGACATCAAATTAGCCATCTGAAAGGCGGGCATGAAAAGCTCTTTTGATTTTGCTCTGTATTCCTTTAACGAAATAGGCATGGCATTTTCCTTCCTTATAATAATTATTCAAATGTGTCCATCTTCTGACGATCTGCATCAATCCGACGAACAGTTTTGTTCTTTAGACCTAATCCAGACTGATCAGCGACTCGGTTCTTTCCATCTGATCGTTACGAATCTTTTCCTTCTCAGTGCCGATATTTTTGGCATTTTCCATATCTTCCTGAGTAAGGCCTTCTCTTTGCACATACTTTTCAAGCTCCGGATCACGGGATATCATCCGGACGAGGCGTGTGGCCATTTCCCGCAGACATTCCTTCTGTCCGGGGGTTTTGTCCTCCGCTTCCATGTTCAGCTTTTTAATGCCGATATTCAGAATCCGCGCCAGAGGAACCCTGTCTCCTTCCCCATAGCTCTTCATGGCAAGCTCTGCAGCTT
>JAGBND010000109.1 GCA_017634575.1 Bacillota bacterium | reverse complement strand
AGTGAACACAGAGAACCGTCCCCTGTGTTCAAAACTATATTAAGGACGATAATATGAGTGAAGAGAAAAAAATAACCTCCGAAGAAGCGCTGGATGCTGCTTTGGAGGAAAACGATGAAGCATTAAAGCGGACGCGGCCGGTGAATCTGTTTCCGACTTCCGATGAACTGAAAAAAGAACTGGACCGGGAACGGTATAAAAACCGTTTTGTCAGTGTGCTTCGAAGCACGCTGTTTGCCATGCTGATCGCCGTGGCGGGCGTGGTTATTCTGGCGGTTATCTTCATGCCGGTGCTGCAGATCGTGGGAAGCTCCATGAATCCCACCATGAAAGATGGCGATACGGTGCTGGCCCTTAATATCTCGCACTATTCCCGCGGCGATATCATTGCTTTTTATTACAATAACAATATCCTTGTCAAGCGGGTCATCGCTGTTGGCGGCGATGAGGTGCTGGTGGACGAGGATGGCAATGTTTTCGTCAATGACCAGCCCATCGAGGAAGCTTATCTGGAAGAAAAAGCCCTTGGCGAATGCAATATCGACATGCCTTACCGGGTTCCGGAGGGGCTGCTGTTTGTCATGGGCGACAACCGGGCCACCAGTATCGACAGCCGTCACACGGCCATCGGCTGCATCAACTCGGAAACCGTCATCGGGCGGATTCTCATCCGCGTCTGGCCCATTAAAGAATTCAGGCTATTCCTGAGATAGCCGGCGGCGTTTCTTAGTAGATGCTGATCAGCGTCGTGTTGTTCTTAACTTCATAGACACAGGCGTTCAGCTCGGATCCTAAGATCAGCACCAGGGCAAAGAGCCACATCCAGGTGCAGATCACCGCGGTGCTGGCCAGCCCGCCGTAGATATTGGAGTAGCCGGCGCTGGAGCTGGCGACGAAGTAGGAGAAAATCTGGCTGACAATATAGCTGCCCAGCGTTGCCCCGATGGAGCCGGGAAGCACATCCCGGATCTGCAGCTCCTTTCCCGGAATGACCTTGTACATGATGGTATACAAGAGAAAAAGAAAGAAGAGCGGGACCAGATACCGGATCACCTTGATGATGGAAGATACGAGGATTCCAATGTGATATGTCTCGGCGATAAAGTCAAAAAGCTTGTCGCCGAACACGATCAGCACCTCGAAAAGCACCGTCATCAGTACAAAGCTGATGGTATACAGGAAGGAAAGGGCGAAGTGCTTGGGTATGCTGAAGGAGTTCCGGGTGCGGAAGGTCATATGAATGCCGTTCATGATGGCCCGGATGCCCCGGGATGCAAACCAGATCAGCAGAATCAGATAGATGGGAAGCGAACGGTTGGACGGAGTCACGCCGCTGATCATCACTTCGATCTGCGCGATGGTCTGATCGGGAAACAGACGGCTGTCCCGCAGCATTTCCATCAGCGCATCCGCGCTCATCAGCCGCGAATTTGAAATCACGATCGTCAGCATAATCATCAGCGGGATCATGGAAACCAGTAAATAAAAGGATATCTGGGCCGCGTATCCCGCCAGATCGTCGGTGCGCAGCCGCTTGATAAATTTGAGTATAACCTGTTTCATAATAGGTTATTATACACTTAATTAATTCAGAAAGGAAGGGAGTAAATCTATACAGGTTTTTCCTATTGATAAAAGGGTTGCTGCATAGGACCGTCTCCCGGAGAATCACATGCGTTACGAAGAACAGATTAAGAACTATTTTGACGCTCATTGGTTTGAGATGATGCGGGATATTTCCCGGATCTGCGCCATCAACAGCGAAAAAATGCCCGAGAAGGAGGGCATGCCTTTTGGTGAGGGCCCTTATCAGGCGCTGATGGAGTTCGGCGAGATGGCAAAGGAGAAGGGCTTTTCTTACGATACCTATGGGAATGCGGTGGGCGCTGTTAACCTGAACGATGGCGAGCGCCAGCTGGATATCCTGGCTCATCTGGACGTGGTGCCGGCTGGGGATGGCTGGCAGGTGACGGAGCCTTTCAATGTGATTATGAAGGATGGACGCATTTATGGCCGCGGCACGGCAGACGATAAAGGGCCTGCTGTGGTGGCGCTTTGGGCGCTGAAAGCGATTCGCGATCTGCAGATTCCGGTGACTAAAAATGCCCGCCTGGTGGTGGGCACGGATGAAGAGTGCGGCAGCGGCGATCTGCCTTATTACTATGCGAAAGAGGCGGAGGCGCCTATGACCTTCTCTCCGGATGCGGAGTATCCCGTGATTAACGTGGAAAAGGGCGCGTTTCGTCCGGTTTTTAGGGCCTCCTGGGAGAAGGAAGCGGGGCTGCCCCGGCTGGTGAGCATGAAAGGTTCTTTGAAATTTAATGTGCTGCCGGGAAAAGCTTTTGCGGTGATCGAAACGAAGGATTCCCTGTGTTCCCTGGACGAGATGAAGGCCATTGCCGGGAAGGTTACCGAGAAAATCGGGGTTCAGTTTGAGATTGCAGAAGAGGGATCCGCTGTGGAGGCCGTTGCGGGTTCTGCTTTGGATGCCGCTGCAGATGCTTCTGCGAAGGCTGGTTCCGCTGCGGATGCTTCAGCTTTGCGTTTTTCCATCACGGCTATTGGTGAAACCTCTCATGCGGCTTCCCCTTCAAAGGGCAATAATGCCCTCACCGGACTGATCGAATTCCTTTGCGCGCTGCCTCTGGATGAGAGCCTTGTTTCCACCGCAAAGCTGCATGCTTTGAAAAAACTGTTCCCTCATGGGGATTACGCCGGCAAGGCTATCGGCGCTGCCATGGAGGACGAGGTTTCCGGTCCTCTTACCCTGACCTTCAGTATGATGGACTGGAACGAGACGGGCTTCTGGGGCCAGTTTGACTGCCGCGCTTCCGTTTGCGCCACGCAGGAAAATCTCCACGATGTGGTGAGGGACAATCTCCTTGCCGAAGGGATCGAGATGGATCCCACCGAGCTGGAGCCGCCGCACCATGTGCCCGGCGATTCAGCCTTTGTCAAGGAGCTTCTGGCTGTTTATGAAGCATATACCGGCCGGAAGGGAGAATGTCTTGCAATTGGCGGTGGCACCTATGTGCATCATTTAAAGAACGGCGTTGCCTTCGGCTGCTCCATGCCCGGAACGGAAAACCGCATGCATGGCCCCGATGAATTCGCCGTGATTGACGAACTCATCGTGTCAGCTAAAATGTTTACCCAGATTATCGCAGATCTCTGCCAGTAACACAGTAACACACCCACTTTGGGGACGGTTCTAAAAATAGGTGTTTTCCTATTTTTATAACCGTCCCCAAAGTGGGGTCCAATTACCCCCCACACAGGGGGGGTTAATTCATTTTTGAGCCGCACTCGGGGCAGAAGGGGCCGTCTACGAAGGCACCGCAGACAGGGCAAAAGCGGCCGGTGCGTTGATTGGACATGCTGAGGGCGGAACGCTGCCCGGAAGGACCCGGAAGCGCCGTGGTTTCCTGCAGAGTCTTGTCCTTCGGCCAGGTGATTCGATAGGCAAACTGGAGGGTCTTGGTTTCTTTCGGACCGATCTGCAGATGCCACTTAAGAAGGCCTGTATCAGCGTTTACCTCCGCATGATCCGATTGAAGCAGATCCACCACAATCTGCTTATCCTGGGATACCGGAATCTGATCCTCCAACGTGACATTGACGGCACTGTCTTTATTGTTGCGAACCTTGAGTTCGTATACGGTGTCGGTACTCTTGGTGCTTTTCAGGATAGACTGTGCGGTCTTTTTGTTTTTGAGGATTCGGGTAGCGTGAAGCGATTCCTCCGATCCCAGGGATATATCGATGGTTTCAGCTTCGGTTTGCGGGAAAATCTGCGCCTCCCCTGTATATACCCCTTTCAGATAGACGCCGGCGATGCCGCTGATCGTTTCCGGCAGATCCTTTGGATTGACTCTGGCCACAAAATATCCTTTTATGTCCGCTTTGGGAATAACGATCATCTCGTATGCAGCAGGCACGTCGAACTGCTGCAGATCCGCAACGGTTCCCTGGCTGTTTCCATCTATGCCGGTGGGAATTGTTTTGGGCATCGGCAGATGGTACTCTGTCATGGTATCTTCGGTACTGACATCGGCATCAGCGGTGGCAGCTTGAGAAAGCTGCGCCGTCTGAAGAATAGCGGAGCTTTCCATAAGCGAATCATTCTGGGCTGCGCGGGGCGCGGCTGCCTTCATGGCCATAGCCATGCCGCCCACGAACGGCGCTGAAGAGCCGGAAGGCTGCATGTTAAAAGCGGGTCTGGGGATTTCCTGACGGATATTTACATACTGTGTCCTAAGGGAGGGCAGTCTGCCGCTGCTTGGTTTTCCGGTTAACAGCGAAACCTTCACGTTCTCCCAATCTTCCGCCGTGTTCTGAAAAATACGGGCTCTGGCGCGGATGGAAAGAGGACCGGCCGCGTCGGTATGAATTTCATAAACACTTTGCCAGGCGGCATTCTGTTCAAAGCAGTGAATTTCAAAGCCGTAGGTCCCTGCCTGGGAGGCGATCAGCTCCACTGCGAGCACGGGAAGGGTTTCAACGCGGGTTTCTTTTTTTAGCTCTTTTTCCTTTTTGCCAAGCTCTGCTTCGAGGGCTTGAGTTTCCTGATAGAGGGTTTCCAGACGATCCGGAAGCTCCAGAATATAATTTTCGATTTCTTTGACGCTTGTTTCCGAGCGCGAGCTAAAGCTGCCGTTCTCCTTCCACAAAGAAATCTGTAGTTTTTTGATTTCAAGCCTGTTTTTTATGGCATCGATCTCTTCCTGAAGGCGCGCGGACGGCTTGGATTCTTCATCGGCAAGCGATGTGAAACGAATATCAGAAAGCTGGATCTGCTCAGGGAAAAACAATTTCGCTGTGTCCATGTGCGCATCCCAGGACAGACCTCTGATCATCACGTTGCTCAGTCCCTCCGGCAGCGTCAGGGTACCGTATCTCACAATTTCCGCGCCGCTGCGATAAATCTGCACACTTGTCGTTTTTGTATCAATAATCTGCATGACATCACCTCCGATATGCCGGATTTTACGGGCACATTTTTCAATTCATTACTTTCATTATAGAAAAAACGCCGAATATGCGCAATGATCTTTTTTACCATTTTATGTACTTTGGGGACTACTTTGGGGACGGTTCTAAAAGTGGCTGTTTTGCCACTTTTAGAACCGTCCCCAAAGT
>JAGBND010000108.1 GCA_017634575.1 Bacillota bacterium | reverse complement strand
GCAAGGGCGACATGCTCTATGCGCCCATCGGCGCATCAAGGCCTGTGCGCATCCAGGGCACCTTCGTTTCCGACAAGGAGGTCGAAGACGTGGTGGCCTTCGTCAAGCAAAACGGTGCCGGATCCTACGATACAGATCTGACTGACATGCTTTCTTCCAGCTCTTCCGGCAATGAAATCGGAACCAACGGCGATGACGAGATTGATGAATACCTGGAAGAGGCGATCCGCCTGGTGGTGGACAAACAGAAGGCCAGCATCAGTATGATGCAGCGGGCTTTCAGGATCGGCTTTAACCGGGCGGCCCGCCTGATGGATGCGCTGGAGAAGCGCGGCGTGGTAGGACCGGATGAGGGTTCGAAACCCAGGCAGGTTCTGATGACGAAAGAAGATTGGGAAGCCGAGGCTTGACATCCCTTAGAGTTCTGGTTTTTAGAGCCTCGGCGCGAGAAATGACAGCAAGCTGTCATTTCTCCGATATGCGTCCATATGGGATCGAGGCTTGACGCTCCTAAGAGTTCACATTTTCGTGCCTCGGCGTGAGTTTTGCCTGCGGCAAAACTCCGAAATATAAATAATTTGATAGAAAGACAGGATTGTTACTTTATGACCTATAAGTCCGATATTGAGATCGCGCGCGAAGCATCGATGAAACCGATTACCCAAATTGCAGACTCTCTTGGCATTGAAGAGGAGGATTTAAACTGTTACGGCAGATACAAGGCAAAGCTCACCGGCGGCCTTTGGAAAAAGATTAAGGACAGGCCGGATGGCAAATTGGTGCTGGTAACAGCTATCAATCCGACCCCTGCGGGAGAAGGCAAAACCACCATCACTGTCGGACTTGGTGAGGCCATGAACCGGATTGGAAAGAAAACGATTATTGCCCTGAGAGAGCCCTCATTGGGCCCCTGCATGGGCATGAAGGGCGGCGCTGCCGGCGGCGGATACGCGCAGGTCGTTCCCATGGAGGATATCAATCTTCATTTCACCGGCGATCTTCACGCCATTTCCGCTGCCCATACCCTGCTTTCAGCCATGATTGACAATCATCTGCAGCAGGGCAACGCGCTGGGAATCGATCCCAGAACCATCACCTGGAAACGGGTGGTGGACCTGAACGACAGAGCCCTTCGTCAGATTATCATAGGTCTTGGCGGAAAGAGCCAGGGTGTGCCCAGAGAGTCAGGCTATATGATCACCGTTGCCTCGGAGATCATGGCCATTCTCTGCCTGTCAAAGGATCTGATGGATCTGAAGGAACGCATCAGCCGCATTCTGATCGGCTATACCTATGAGGGCAAGCCGGTTTATGCAAAGGATCTGAAGGCGCAGGGGGCCATGGCAGCCCTCCTGAAAGAGGCCATCGATCCGAATCTGGTGCAGACCATCGAAAACACGCCGGCTATCGTCTACGGCGGTCCTTTTGCCAATATCGCCCATGGCTGCAACTCCATACGGGCCACCCGTTACGCCATGAAGCTGGCGAATTACTGCATCACGGAGGCCGGCTTCGGCGCCGATCTGGGCGCCGAGAAGTTCCTGGATATCAAATGCCGCCTGGGCGGGCTGAAGCCCGATGCCATCGTGCTGGTGGCGACCATCCGCGCCCTGAAATACAACGGGGGCGTTAAAAAGGAAAACCTGACATTGCCCAATATGGCTGCTTTGGAGAAGGGCTTTGTCAATCTGGAAGCGCATATCAAAAATCTGAAGCAGTACGATGTTCCGCTGGTGGTAACCCTGAATTCCTTTGTTACCGACACGGAAGAAGAAACCCTTTATGTGAAGGAACGCTGCGAGGCGATGGGATGCCGGTTTGCGCCCGCCAGCGTGTGGGAACAGGGCGGAAAAGGCGGCGTTCAGCTTGCCGAAACGCTGGTTAAGACCCTGGAGGAGACACAGTCTCATTTCCATCCCTTATATCCGGATGACATGTCTCTGGAAGAGAAGATCGTCACGGTGGCAAAAAATATCTACGGAGCAGATGGGGTGAACTGGAATCCCGGTACAAAGACGGCATTGAAAAAACTGACAGAGCTTGGCTACGGGTCCTTCCCGGTGTGCATCGCGAAAACCCAGTATTCCCTTTCCGACAATCAGAAGAAACTGGGCAGACCCAGCGGATTTAAAATCACCATCCGCGAAATCAGCGTCTCGGCGGGAGCCGGCTTTGTGGTCGCGCTGGCCGGAGACATTATGACCATGCCTGGACTTCCCAAGGTACCAGCAGCTGAAAATATCGATATTGATGAGGACGGCAATATTACAGGGCTGTTCTAAGAATAAACCGATGTCGCTGAAAGGGCAGGTATTCGTACAGGCCTTTAGACATCTTAAGCTTAACAGATGGATCCTGATCAATTACTTCAACCCACATTTTACCGAAGAGCCCTTAACGGCAGAAAGGAAACGCACGAATGGAAACCAGGATTATTGACGGCAAAGAGACAGCAAAAAGAATCCGCATTGAATTAAAAAAGGAAGTAGCAGGCCTCATGGAGGGCGGCCTTCCCCAGCCCAAGCTCAGCGTGATTCTTGTGGGAGAGGATCCTGCCTCTCAGACCTATGTCCGCAACAAAATCAAAGCCTGTGCCAAGGTTGGCATCGAGTCCGAGTCCATCCTGATGGATGCGGATGTGACCGAAGAAAAGCTGCTTGATGAAATCCGCAGACTGAACGAGGACCCTTCCGTAAACGGCATTCTGGTGCAGCTTCCGCTGCCGAAGCATATTTCCGTGGACAAGGTGATCCAGACCATCGACCCCATTAAAGATGTAGACGGCTTCCATGTGGAGAACGTGGGCAGCCTGACCGTGGGAGATGGCCGCGGCTACATTCCCTGCACCCCCGGCGGCGTGATCGAGCTTTTAAAGCGCTATGAAATTCCCATCGATGGGAAGCAGTGCGTGGTGGTAGGCCGCAGCAACCTGGTAGGCAAGCCTGCATCTTTGCTGTTGCTGGCTGAAAACGGAACGGTTACCATCTGTCATTCCCATACCAAAAATCTCACCGAAATCTGCCAGAGCGCAGACATCCTGGTGGTTGCCATCGGACGCGCTCATTTTCTGAACGGCTCCCAGATCAAGGAAGGGGCCGCGGTCATTGACGTGGGCATCAACCGCACGGATGACGGTCTGGTGGGCGATGTAGATACCGAAAGCTGCATGGGCAAGGCTGCTTATATTACCCCGGTTCCCGGCGGCGTTGGTCCCATGACCATCGCCATGCTGATGAAGAACTGCGTGCACGCTTACAAGAGACAGCATCATCTGCTGTAATCTGATTCGCTGCAGCGCAAATAGCTGCAGGCCTTAATACAACATACTATGAAAAAAATCAGTTTTGTTTCCCTCGGCTGTGATAAAAATACCATTGACAGCGAGATTATGCTTTCGCTTCTGACGGATCACGGCTATGAAATTACCAAAAACGATGATCAGGCAGACGCCATTGTCATCAATACCTGCGCCTTCATTGCCGACGCCCAGGAGGAATCCATCAATACCATCATTGAAATGGGCCGGTACAAAGAAGAGGGCGTCTGCCAGTATCTGGTGGTGACGGGCTGCCTGGCCCAGCGTTTTCATAAAGAAATTTTTGAAGACCTGCCCGAGGTGGACGCCGTCGTCGGAACCGGCAGCTACGAGAAAATCGTGGATGTGCTGGACGAGCTGTTCGGAACAGCCAAAAAGCTCGAGGTGCTGGATCCCATTGATCACAGACCGCTGGGATACTACAAGCGCAGCATTACCACCCCCGGACATTATGAATTTCTAAAGCTTTCCGTGGGCTGCGATAATCACTGCACCTATTGTATTATTCCCATGCTGAGAGGACCTTACCGGTCCAGAGCAAAGGAAGACATTCTTCATGATGCCCAAGATCTGGCGGACCAGGGCGTGAAAGAGCTTTTGCTGGTTGCCCAGGACATTACCAAATATGGCCGCGATCTCTATGAGGATTATCAGCTGCCCGAGCTTTTGAAGGATCTTTGCAAAATCGACGGCATCGAATGGATCAGGCTTTTGTACTGTTATCCGGAGGATGTAACCGATGCGCTGATCCGGACCATGAAAGAAGAACCTAAAATCCTGCCCTATATCGATATTCCCATCCAGCACTGTTCGGACAGCGTCTTAAAACGCATGGGCCGGCATCACACCAAGGCGCTTCTAGAAAATCTTCTGCAGCGGCTTCGGGATGCCATGCCGGATATCTGCATCCGGACGACGCTGATTACCGGCTTCCCGGGGGAATCAGACGAAGAGTTTGAAGAGATGCTGGACTTTGTAGAGAACAGCCGGTTCGACAGACTTGGCGTCTTTTGCTATTCTCAGGAGGATGGAACGCCTGCGGCCCGTATGAAGGATCAGATTGCGGAGGACGTCAAGGAAAGCCGCAAGGATCAGCTGATGGCGCTGCAGCAGCAGATCAGTGAAGAAAAGTCTGCCTCCATGGTGGGAAAGGTTCTGGATGTGATGGTGGAAGGCCGTATTCCGGAAGAGGAAGCGCCTGATGGAACCAATGTTTACGTGGCCAGGACCTACCGGGATGCCCCGGATATTGATGGTTTTATTTTTGTCAGCTGCAGCTACGAGCTGCGTTCCGGTGATATCTTGAAGGTCAGGGTAACGGGGGCCTATGCCTACGACCTGATCGGGGAGGTGGTGGAAAATGAAAATGAATCTTCCCAATAAGTTAACGATTCTGCGTGTTCTTCTGGTGCCAGTATACTGCGTGCTGTATCTGTACGGCCTGAAAATCCCGGCCCTCATCGTTTTTGCGCTGGCTTCCTTTACGGATCTGCTGGACGGCAAAATTGCCCGCTCCACCCATCAGGTGACGGATTTCGGCAAGTTTATGGATCCTCTGGCTGACAAGCTGCTGGTGGGCTCCGCCATGATCTGCTTTGTGCAGGATGGAGCGGTGGCCGCCTGGGTGGTGGTTATCCTCATCGGCCGTGAATTTGTCATCAGCGGCTTCCGTCTGGTGGCTGCCACTAAGGGCATTGTCATTGCGGCGGATATCTGGGGAAAGATTAAAACCGTCGTACAGATGGCAGCCATCGTCGCGCTGCTGCTGCCCATTGAGGCCCAGTGGTTTTATATTCTCTGTCAGGTATTGGTTTATGCCTCGGTGGCGCTGACTTTGATTTCCGTCGGCAACTATATTCTTTCCAATCCGGGCGTACTGAGGGAAAGCGAGGATAAATGAGCCTTCGAGCCGAGATTATCGCCATTGGCACCGAGCTTTTGCTTGGTGAGATTGTGAACACCAATGCATCCCATATTGCCAGAGGCCTTGCCTCTTTGGGGATCAATACCTATCACCAGCAGGTGGTAGGGGACAACCCGGCCAGGGTAAAGCAGGCCTTTGAAGAAGCCTATCTGCATGCGGATCTGGTGATTACCTCCGGGGGACTTGGTCCAACAGAGGATGATCTTTCCAAGGAGATGGGCGCCGAATACTTTGGCGTTTCCATGTACCTGGATGAAAAAGCCAGGGACCATATTAGGAACTATATGACCCTTCGGGGCCGGAAGATTCCGGATAACAACTGGAAACAGGCCTATCTGCCGGAGGGATGCATACCGCTTTACAACGACAACGGAACCGCGCCGGGATTTATCCTGGAAAAGGATAGAAAAATCCTGATTATGCTGCCGGGACCGCCGTCCGAGATCGTGCCCATGTTCGATGAGCAGGTACTGCCATACCTTCGCTCCAAGAGCGCTGAGGTGATGGTCTCACGGACGCTTCATATATGCGGCATGGGAGAGTCCGCCGTGGAGGAAAAGCTTCACGACGAGATGCTGATCATGCAGAACCCGACCCTCGCTCCCTATGCCAAGGAAGGGATCGTGGATCTAAGGATCACCGCCAAGGCGGCGGATGAAGAAACCTGTAGCCGGATGATTGCGCCGGTGGAATCGCATATCCGTGACATTTTCGGAAATCTGATTTTCGGAACCGATGCCGATACGCTTCCCAGAGTGGTCATTTCACTGCTTCAGGAAAGGGGCCTTCATCTGGCGGTGGCGGAAGCTGCCCTTGGCGGAAAAATCACGGACAAGTTAGTGTCTGAAAAGGGCGCCTCGCGGGTGCTGAAGGGCTCGCTGATCGCCTATGCGAACGATGCCAAAACCGGTCTTTTAGGCGTGAGACCTGAGACGCTGGAAGCCTTCGGCGCCGTCAGTGAAGAGACGGCAAGGGAAATGGCCCGGGGCGCCGCAAGCGCCTTCAGCGCTGAGATTGCCCTGGCGGAGACAGGAATCGCAGAAGCTACTGATTCAGAGAAGCCGGGCGGCATGATGTGCTTTTCCGTTTACGCGTTTGGCAAAACCTGGTCGAAAACCGCTTATTATTCCAGACGGCGCAACTCCAACCGCGAAATGGCCTCCAGCGCAGCGCTTGGCTTTTTGCGGGAGGTGCTGATCGCTGACAGTTTTCCCGAAAAGAATTCATTTTAATTGAAGGAGCATTAAGCTTATGCAGGATGAAAAACAGAAGGCGCTGGATGCGGCGCTCTCTAAGATTGAAAAAGATTTCGGCCGCGGCGCGGTCATGAAAATGGGTGATTCCATCGAGATGAACGTGGAATCCATCCCCACCGGTTCCCTGTCCCTGGATATCGCCCTTGGCGTGGGCGGTGTGCCGAAGGGAAGAATTATCGAGATTTACGGACCGGAGTCCAGCGGTAAAACCACCCTGGCCCTTCATATGGTAGCCGAGGCTCAGAAGCGCGGCGGCATCGCCGGCTATATCGATGCAGAGCATGCCATGGATCCCCAGTACGCCAAGAACGTAGGCGTGGATATTGACAACCTGTACATTTCCCAGCCGGACAACGGCGAGCAGGCCATGGAGATTGCCGAGACAATGGTGCGTTCCGGCGCTATGGATATTGTGGTGGTAGACTCTGTTGCCGCGCTGGTTCCCAAAGCGGAAATTGAAGGCGAAATGGGTGATTCCCATGTAGGTCTTCAGGCAAGACTTATGTCCCAGGCCCTTCGCAAGCTGGCAGGCGCCATCAGCAAATCTAAATGCATCGTCGTCTTTATCAACCAGCTGCGTGAGAAGATCGGCGTGATGTTCGGCAACCCCGAAACCACCACCGGCGGCCGCGCCCTGAAGTTCTATGCCTCTGTGCGCATGGATGTCAGAAGAATCGAAACCCTGAAGCAGAACGGCAACTTCATTGGAAACCGCACCCGCGTAAAGGTTGTCAAAAACAAAGTGGCGCCTCCCTTCAAAGAGGCAGAGTTCGATATCATGTATGGCACCGGCATTTCCCACGTCGGCGATGTGCTGGATCTGGCGGCTGCCGAGGATATCGTCATCAAGTCCGGTTCCTGGTACAACTACAACGATGAACGCCTTGGCCAGGGCCGTGAAAATACCAAGCAGTATCTGACCAACAATCCGGCGCTCTTGAATGAGATCGAATCCAAGGTCCGCGAAAAGCACGGCTTTGATCCCCTTCCTCAGGATGAGATGCCGGAAGGACAAAGTTCGTTATTGTAATGTGACTTGATCCGATCCAGGAAGCCTGCAGGCTGCACCGGTGATGAGCGGCTCCTGCGCGCTGCGCCGCCTATTGGCCTGGATGCTCCGCTAACTCGCACACTTGCCCCTTGTATCTCTTTATGTCGGCGATACATGGAGGGCAAGTGCTGCTCAAACAAGCTCCGCATCCAGGGGCTATGCTCGCGCTTCGTGAGCCGCTTCATCAGCGGTGCTGCCCGCAGGCTTCCTGGATCTATATTAAAGGAACATACAATGGGCAAAAGCCAGATTTTATTATCGGATCACCTTTTGCTGCAATCAAAGCGATTCATATTTTCAAATTGACAATTCTGGAGATATCATTTGAGCGAATTTGTAAATCCCTTTTTAGAAGGGGGAAAGTATCTGGATTCGAAGCCTTTTCGGGTTGTTTCGCCCTATCAGCCCATGGGAGATCAGCCGCAGGCCATTGATGCGCTCGCGGGCGGTTTCGAAAAGGGAAACCGGTTCCAGACTTTGATGGGCGTTACCGGCTCAGGCAAGACCTTTACCATGGCGAACATTATAGCCAGGCTGCAGAGGCCAACCCTGGTGCTGGCCCACAACAAAACCCTGGCTGCCCAGCTGTATAACGAGTTTAAAGAATTCTTCCCGGACAATGCGGTGGAGTATTTCGTTTCTTACTACGACTATTATCAGCCGGAGGCGTATGTGCCTCAGACAGATACCTATATTGAAAAGGATTCCGCCATCAATGACGAGATTGACCAGATGCGCCATTCGGCCACGGCAGCTTTGTTTGAGCGGCGGGATGTGATTATTGTCTCCAGTGTATCCTGCATCTACGGCTTGGGCGACCCGGAGGATTATTCCTCCATGGCCTTGTCCCTGCGGCCCGGCATGGTGCGGGAGCGGGACCAGATTTTAAAACGCCTGATTGAACTGCAATATACCAGAAACGATATGGTTTTCGAGCGCGGCACCTTTCGGGTTCATGGGGATGTGGTGGAAATTATGCCCATCGCCCAGGACAAGACGGCCTACCGGGTGGAGTTTTTCGGCGACGAGATTGACCGCATCGTAGAGCTGGATATTCTGACCGGCGAGGTGCTGGGAACCCGGAACCATATTATATTGTTTCCGGCCTCTCACTATGTGACGCCTGCAGACAAGATGGAGCGGGCCATCAGAACCATTGAGGAAGAGCTGGACGAGCGCCTGAAGGAACTGCAGGCAGATGGCAAGCTTTTAGAGGCTCAGAGGCTTTCCCAGCGCACCAACTACGACATCGAGATGATGCGGGAGACAGGCTTCTGCAGCGGCATCGAAAACTATTCCAGACATCTGTCCGGACGCGCGCCGGGAACGACGCCGTACACCCTGATCGACTATTTCCCCGAAGATTTTCTGGTGATGATCGATGAGTCCCATATGACGATTCCGCAGCTTCGCGCCATGTACAACGGAGACCAGAACCGTAAAAATACTCTGGTGGAATACGGCTTCAGGCTTCCATCCGCCAAGGATAACCGTCCCCTGAATTTTCAGGAGTTCGAGCAGAAGGTGAATCAGGTTATGTTTGTATCGGCCACTCCCGGCCCCTATGAGCAGGAACATGAGTCTTTGCGGGCGGAGCAGGTGATCCGTCCCACCGGACTGATCGACCCCGAGGTTACCATTCATCCGATTGAAGGTCAGATTGACGATTTGATCGGTGAGATCCGCAAGGTGAACGCGAAAAAGCAAAAGACCCTGGTAACCACCCTGACCAAGAAAATGGCGGAGGATCTGACCGACTATCTGAAGGAAGCCGGCATCAAGGTGAACTATCTGCATTCCGATATCGATACCCTGCAGCGGCTGGAGATTGTCAGGGATCTTCGCACCGGCGTCTACGATGTGCTGGTGGGCATCAACCTGCTTAGGGAAGGTCTGGATATTCCGGAGGTTTCCCTGATTGCCATTCTGGATGCAGACAAAGAGGGATTTTTGCGCAGCGAAACGGCGCTGATTCAGACCATCGGCAGGGCTGCGAGAAACGTAGACGGTCATGTTATTCTCTATGCGGATTTCATGACGGATTCCATGAAGCGGGCGCTGGACGAAACCAACCGCCGACGGAAAATCCAGTCCGACTACAACGAAGCCCACGGCATTGTGCCCCGGAGCATTACCAAGAAGGTGCATGATGTCATTCATACTACCTTGTCCCTGCAGGATGACAAGGCGGATAGTTTTGTCGTCGATCCTGAATCCATGAGCCGAAAGGAACTGGAAAAGAAGATCGAGGAACTGAAGAAGGCCATGTACAAAGCCGCGGCGGATCTGTCCTTCGAGGAGGCTGCGCTTTTGCGTGACCAGATTATGGAATTAAAACAGGTGCTTTCTGAAATTTAGCAGCTGTTTGGAAATAAAGAAAGACAACAGGACGGTCCTGAACCGTTATCCATCTAAGATTAAATAAAAGGAAACAATTTGAATGCCCGAAAATGTGATCCGTATTAAAGGAGCCAATGAGCACAACCTAAAGAATTTTGATTTAACCATTCCCCGGGACAAGCTGGTGGTGTTTACCGGCCTGTCAGGATCGGGGAAGTCTTCTCTTGCCTTTGATACGATATTTGCGGAGGGACAGCGGCGGTATATGGAATCTTTATCCAGCTATGCCCGCATGTTCCTGGGACAGATGGAAAAGCCTGACGTGGAAAGCATTGAAGGCCTGTCCCCGGCGATTGCCATCGACCAGAAGACGACTTCCAAGAATCCCCGTTCCACGGTGGGAACCGTCACGGAAATCTATGACTATCTAAGACTTTTGTATGCCCGGATCGGTATACCGCATTGTCCCAACTGCGGACGGGTAATCGAGCGCCAGAGCGTGGACCAGATGGTGGATGCCATTCTCTCGCTCCCCGAGGGCACCAGGATTCAGCTGTTGGCTCAGGTGGTTTCCGGACGAAAGGGAACCCATGCCAAGCTTCTGGACAAGGCCAGACGCTCAGGCTTTATCCGCGCCTATATCGACGGCAATCTGTATATGCTGGACGAGAAGATTGAGCTGGAAAAGAATATCAAGCACACCATCGAGCTGGTGGTCGATCGGCTGGTGGTAAAAGAAGGCATTACCAAACGACTGGCCGATTCCATTGAAACGGTCCTCAAACAGACCGACGGCCTGCTGATTGTGGACACCGGTGAGGAGAGAAAAATCTTTTCCGAAAGCTTTGCCTGTCCCGTCTGCGGTATCAGCGTATCCGAGCCCCAGCCAAGGTCTTTCTCCTTTAACAATCCCTTCGGCGCCTGTCCGGACTGCCTGGGCATCGGCGTAAAATCCGAGTTCGACCCGGAGCTTCTGATTCCCAACAAGACCCTGTCGCTGAACGAGGGAGCTATCACCGCCCCCGGATACGGATCGATTTCCAACCCGGATAGCTACAGCGGAAAGGTCTTCCGCATGATGTCCAAACGGCATCATTTTTCCCTGGACACGCCCTGGAAGGATCTGTCTGAAGAAAACCGGAGGCTGATTTTGTACGGAGGAGACGATGAAGCTTTTCATATCGACTATGAAGGGCGTTTCGGGCATCGGGACTATGAAATGACCTTTGAAGGGCTGATTCCGACCCTTCGAAGAAGATACAATGAAACACCAGAAAGCTGGAGGGCGGAATACGAAGGCTTCATGACCCATCATGCCTGTCCTACCTGCGGCGGCACGAGACTCAAAAAGGATGCCCTGGCGGTTACGGTGGGAGATATCAATATCCATGATCTGACCAGTAAATCTGTCAAGGAATCCCTTGCCTTTTTTGATCAGCTGAAGCTCACCAAAAGAGAAGAGATGATCGGACGGCTTCTTTTGAAAGAAATCCGGGCAAGACTCAGCTTCTTGAATAACGTGGGTCTGGATTATCTGACCTTGTCCCGCTCAGCGGGAACCCTCTCCGGCGGAGAGGCTCAGCGGATCCGTCTGGCAACCCAGATCGGCTCCGGACTGGTGGGGGTTTTATACATTCTGGATGAGCCAAGCATCGGCCTTCATCAGCGGGACAACGCCAAGCTGTTAAAGACCCTGGAGCATCTGAGAGATCTGGGCAATACCCTGATTGTGGTGGAGCACGACGAGGAAACCATGCGGGCGGCGGATCATATTGTGGATATCGGACCGAGAGCCGGCATCCACGGAGGCAAGCTGATTGCCCAGGGAACGGTGGAGGATATCTGCGCCTGTAAGGAGTCCATCACCGGCGATTATCTCTCCGGGCGCAAGAAAATCGAGGTCCCTGAAAAACGGCGTCCCACTGATCCGGAGCGGTTTTTGCATCTGTATGGCGCCAGAATGAACAACCTGAAGGGAACCGACTTCCATATTCCTTTGGGGGTCTTCACATGCGTAACCGGCGTTTCCGGCTCCGGCAAAAGCACCTTTGTCAATGAGATTCTTTACAAGATTCTGGCACGGGATCTGAACCGCGCAAGGCTCAAGCCCGGTCCCTACGATCGGATCGAAGGGCTTGAGATGCTGGATAAGGTAATTGTCATCGATCAGTCGCCCATCGGGCGCACCCCCAGATCCAATCCGGCCACCTACACGGGCGTGTTTGATATGATCCGCGACCTGTTTGCCTCTACGCAGGATGCAAAGATGCATGGCTTTGCCAAGGGACGCTTCAGCTTCAATGTGAAGGGCGGCCGCTGCGAGGCCTGTTCCGGAGATGGAATCATCAAAATCGAAATGCACTTTTTACCGGATGTATATGTGCCCTGTGAGGTCTGTCACGGAAAGCGCTACAACCGGGAAACCCTGGATGTGAAATATAAAGGCAAATCCATTGCGGATGTGCTGGATATGACGGTGGAAGAAGCGCTGGACTTTTTCGAGAATGTGCCCAGGGTCTATAACAAAATCAAGACCCTGAACGATGTAGGTCTTTCCTATATCAAGCTGGGGCAGCCATCCACAGAGCTTTCCGGAGGCGAGGCCCAGCGGATCAAGCTGGCAACGGAGCTTTCCAGAAAATCTACCGGCAAGACCTTTTATATTCTGGATGAGCCCACCACCGGCCTTCATTTTGCGGATGTCCATAAGCTGATTCAGGTGCTGCAGGAGCTGGTGGAAGGCGGCAATTCGGTGCTGGTGATCGAGCACAACCTGGATGTGATTAAAACGGCCGATTACCTGATTGATCTGGGACCGGAGGGCGGAGACCGGGGCGGCCAGGTGATCGCCACCGGAACGCCGGAAGAGGTCAGCCAGGTAAGCGCCTCTTATACAGGACAGTTTTTGAAGAAGATGCTTTAAACGGTTTTCTTTGGAACAGCGCGTTTGAAGCAGGATATGAGGGCCTTCCCGGATGGATGGGAAAGGCAGGAGGATTAGATTGGAACAGACAAAATTGGTGAAGGATGCCCTGAAAAGCGCATCTGCCTATGCAGCTCAGCTTGGCCATGGATATGTGGGAACGGAGCACCTTTTGCACGCCCTGCTGGTTCAGAAGGACAGCTACGTCGCCGAGGTGCTGAAGGAAGCAGGGCTTGACCGGGAAAAATATGAAGAGATCCTGGAGCGGATGGATATGCATCCGCAAACGCCTATGGAAATCGAGCCCGAAGTGGCGCCGGCGCTGACGGATGTAATCAAGGAAGCCGAGGCCTATGCCCAGCGCATGGAGGTAAGCGTCATCGGCACCCAGCATCTGCTGCTGGGACTGCTTAGCTTTCCGGACAACATGGCCTGCCGATTCCTGAGCATGATGGGCATTTATCCCGCAGATTTTCTAAACCGGTTAAAACAGGAGCTGGGAATTCGCGAGCAGCCGAAAAATGAGATGCACATGTCTCCCTACGGCTATCCCATGGATGAAGAAGCTCAGGATCCGGGTCCATTTCTGCCCCGTTTCTCCAAGGAACTGACCCTGCCGGAAACACTGGAAAAGGCGGATCCGGTCTTTGGACGGGAAAATGAAATCCAGCGGGTCATTCAGATCCTGAGCCGGCGCACCAAGAATAATCCGATTCTTTTGGGAGAGCCCGGCGTTGGCAAGACGGCCATCGTGGAGCCAAATCTTTTTACAGTTCTTGATTCTGTTGTTGTTTGTTGATTTATACCTGAATTACCACCCATTCTAGAATTTTGATTTCCACTTCCTGATGATCCAGATGTTCCAAATCTTTGTACAGTTCTAG
>JAGBND010000107.1 GCA_017634575.1 Bacillota bacterium | reverse complement strand
TTTTCCGGCGTAACTTCCCATGTGATCCACAGACTCATGGCCACCTCTTCCATTTTTTTCATAGGCATCGGCATCTGCCGGCTGACCAACCAGGATGTGGTGCGTCATCCGCTGGTGCAGAAGATTGTCGAAGCCTATGAAAAAAATGGAAGAGGTGGCCATGAGTCTGTGGATCACATGGGAAGTTACGCCGGAAAACGCAGCTTCCGAAGGAAATTTTAAAGAAGGCTTTCAGACGCTGTTTGAGAACAGTGTTCAGGAGGCGCTTCGAATGGAGAATGTGGAAACCCCCGTTCAGGTAAGCCTGACGATTGTGGATCGGGATGCGATCCAGGAGATGAATCGCGATTTCAGGGGCATCGATCGTGTCACGGATGTCCTTTCATTCCCTATGCTTTCTTATGAAGAGTCGCCGCGCATGGAAACGCCGGCTTCCCTTGATGTGGCAGCGGCGGCGGAGCAGGAAGAAAACCTGGATCCGGACAGCGGCGAAGTGGTGCTGGGAGATATCGTGATCTGTCTTGACAAGGCAAAGGAGCAGGCTGCCGAATACGGACACAGCCTGGAACGGGAGCTTTCCTTCCTGAGTGTTCATTCCATGCTGCATCTGCTGGGATATGACCATGAAACGAAAGAACAGGAGCAGGTCATGTTCTCCAAGCAGGAGGCTGTTCTTGAGCAGCTGGGGCTTAGCCGATAGCGGGGACGCTTTAAAGATATTGGAAGAATAAAATGGCTTTTATTTAAGACTTTTTTGAAAAGCCATTTACAGGAAGGTTCTTAATTTATATGGCAGATAATACCACAAAAAATCTGATACGCCAGGGAAGCTTTCTGGTAGCCTCTCAGATGATCGTCAGAGCGATCAATGTGCTCTACCGGATTCCCGTGACCAATCTCTGGGGAGACAAGGGTCTGGGAATCTATTCTGACGCCTACCAGGTTTACGGCTTTTTTCTGGTTTTTGCTTCGCTGAGCATTCCTACCGTGATTTCCAAGATGGTGGGAGAGCGGCTGGCCACCGGACGATACGCGGATGTGAAAAAGGTTCTGTATCTGGGCACGCTCCTGGTTGGCGGAATAGGCTTCGTCAGTATGCTGCTGATGATCTTTGGCGGTCACTATATCGCCACTGCCTTTTTCTCTGATCCGGAAGCCACCAGGCCCATGCAGTTTCTGGGGCCCACCGTCCTGCTTTGCTCTATGATGAGCATTCTCCGGGGCTATTTTCAGGGCATGAATAACATGAAGCCCACGGCCGTTTCCGAGGTGATTGAAGGGCTGCTTCATGCGCTGTTTGCGGTGGTGCTGGCCTTTGTTCTGATACCAAGAGGCATTGAGTGGTCGGTTACCGGCGGCATTATCGGCACCGGCATCGGCGCCGTGGGTTCGTTTTTGTTTCTGGCGTTTATGTATGCCTCCCAGCTGGCCAAACAAACGGAAAAAGAGCATGCATCGGATGGCGCTTCAATGAGCGCGGAAAGCACCGCTTCCATTTACCGGCAGATGCTGTCCCTGATGATTCCGATTGTTATTTCCTCTACCGTGTTTTCGGTAAAGGGCATTATTGACGCCACCATGTTTGGAAAAATTATGCTTTCCATGGGAGATGATCCCGGCCATATGGTGGCTATGAGAGGTATTTACAGCGGAAAGTTTATCGTTCTTCTGAATCTGCCGGTAGCCATCGGCGAGGCTCTTGGCGCGGCAGCGGTGCCGTCCATCGCAGGCAGTCGGGCCAGGGGAGACGAGAAGGCGCTTCACGAGCACTTTGCTTCCATGATCCGCACCGTCCTGCTGATTACCGTTCCCTGCGCGGTGGGACTTGCGGTGCTGGGAAAACCGGCGATGCATCTTCTGTTTGCCCACGCCAATCAGGGCGGAGAGCTGTTCTGGATCGGGTCTTTAGCGGTTGTCAGCTATTCCCTTTCCTATATTGCCGGCGGCGTATTGAACGGACTGAACCTGTCCTATATTTCCATGATTCATGCGGCGATCGGCGTGGTGGTTTCCAGCTTGTGGAACCTGATCGGTCTTCGGGTTTTCCATTTGGGCATCTATACCCTTGCTCTGAATGCGCTGCTGTTTTCCAGCCTGATTATGGTTTTGAATCTGAGAAGCGCCATGAAGCATCTGAATGTGCGGATGAACTTTTTTAAATTGGCGAAGGGACCTGTGATCAGCTCGCTGCTCATGGGAATCTGGTGCGTTTTTTCCTACGTGGCTGCTTTTGCGCTGACGGGCTCCAATGTGATTTCCGTGGTGGTTTCCATCGGTCTAGGCGTTCTGGCATACTTTTTCCTGGGCGTCAATCTGCATCTGCTGGATCCGAAGGATCTGGAAAATCTGCCCGGCGGAAGCCTTTTCAGGCTGTTTATGCTGAAGGACTGACAAGGCTTTTGGCCTGATCGGATCCGATGGAAAGAAATCAAGGTCGAAAGGAATTTAAGGTACGTTGGAAATTGACGAGCGTTATATGCAGGAAGCCCTTTCGCTGGCCGAGGAGGCCGGACAGGATATGGAAACACCCATCGGGTGTGTGATCGTCCACGAGGGAAAGATCATCGGCCGGGGGAGAAACCGCCGCAACCGCGCAGGAAACGCCTTGGCGCATGCCGAGATTGAGGCGATTAACGAGGCATGCCTTGCCATGGGCGACTGGCGCCTGGAGCAGTGCACCATGTATGTGACGCTGGAGCCGTGCCCCATGTGCGCCGGCGCGATTGTGCAGGCCAGGCTGCCAAAGGTGGTGATGGGCGCCATGAATCCCAAGGCCGGATGCTGCGGCTCGATTTTGGATATGCTTCATGAAGAGCGGTTCAATCATCAGGTGGAAACCCTTTCGGGATGCATGGAGGAGGAAAGCCGGCATCTGCTGCAGTCTTTCTTTGCCGGGCTCAGACAAAAGGCAAAATCCGGCAAGAGTTGATTTTATCTCTTATTTATGATAAAATAATCAGGTCTTTTGGGTTGTCAAATTTTCATGAAAGGAGTGTGCCAGGTGCGTTATAAAGCCTATCGCCCTTCAGGCCGTTTTACCTTCCCTGGACTTTTGCTTCTGGGATTGGGCGGCTTTCTTGGGACTTTTATCATCGAAGCATGTTATGTCTATCTGCTTGGATTTCTTTCTCATCTTCTGGCTCGTTTTTTGGTAACTTCACTGTGCCTGTTTCTTGTCAGCTGCCTTCTTTCATTTCTGGTCCGCATTACCCGTACCCGCAACCGAAAAGCCATTCGGATTGTCGTTCTGACGGTGCTGATCCTGGCCTTTTATGCCAGCCGGTGCGTTTATGTATCTCTGGTTAACGATATGTGGGAGCTGGGCGCCAACGAGCTTCTTACCAAGGGCTATCCCTTTGGCCAGCTGCTGATCCGCTGGGCCAAGCTGTTCATTTCGCCTCATGTGGTTTTCTCGGCGCTTTACAAGATTCTTCCCTACGGCGTCACAAGCCTGAACGGGAAAATGATCGTCGGGATTCCTCTGCTTCTGATCTGGCTGATCGAAATGATTCTGCTGATCATGGTTCCTTATCTGGTTACGGCAGCCCTTTCGGAGCGTCCGTATGATGAAATGACGGGACTTTGGCTTACCAGAAGGGAAGAGTGGCCGGTTGCTTACATTGAAAACTACCGGGATATCCGCGCGCAGCTTAAGGCGAAAAATGATGAACCTTTGCTCTCTGCGATCCGAAGCGCTTCCTATTATCGACGGGAGGGGCAGGAATCCTATGCCATTCTGGAGTTTTACCGGGGCGGCGATTATATTGACCCTTATGTGACGCTGACCAATGTGAAGGCGGTGCAGTCGGGACCCAGAAAGCTAAGGCACAAGTACATCCGTCTGTGCCGACTTTGCGACATCGGGGCGCAGGAGGCTCTTCAGCTGCATGAGCAGCTGGAAGCGGCGGCTAAAGAGATGGGCCATCAGAAATTTTCCATCGGCCGGTTCTTCAGCGATTTGTTCTCCCGAATGGGATGGAGTCAGCGCAGCAAGAGCGCCAGACATCTGCGGCTGGAAAAGGAGAAGCTTTCTTCGAAAGCAGCTGATGCTGTCATGACCGCTGATGATGCTAAAATGGATGCTCAGGAGCTTAAGGTGGAGCGTCAGATTGAACTGGATCAGGAGATTGAACTCGATGTGGAAATCGAGGGAGAGACCGTTCATGTACCAAAAGTGACCCCGGAAATGGAAAAAGCATATTTAACTAAAAAAAATAGTTGACAAATGCTTACCATGTGTGTATAATAAATGATGCTTGCTGCGAGAGACAAAAACAGTTTCTTAAGGGAGCATCTCACTGGGCATTCGCCAAGCGGTAAGGCACTGGACTCTGACTCCAGCATTCGTAGGTTCGAATCCTTCATGCCCAGCTTAACCGGGGACGTTACGTTTTGTAACGTCCCTTTTGTTTTAACGATTAGGAGTAATTTTTCATATGTTCGATTTCGAAGCGTATTATAAGCTGCCCAATGCCCGCTGTGAGGGAAAATACCAGGAACTGAAGCATTTTCTGGATGGCTTTGTGAAGGATAGCGCCGCCAGATCGGGAAGGGAAAAAAGCTTTCGTGACAGAATGCTGGCCTATTCCAGAAAACAGGCTGTCTATCTTCACTATTTGACAGAGCTGGAGGAAAAATATACGGACGAGTTTGTCCGATACAGCTCCTATAGCACCCTGAGCGAGGTTCAGAAGACGCTTTTTGGTGATTTTACCCCTGAGGGCTATGTTTCCAGCACCTGCAATCCTTCTTATACGGTTTCGGTGGCCGGTAAGGAGATCGGTCCAGCTTTGGCCCAGTTTGCCAGTATTTTCCGGGAAGGCGCCATGGATGCCATTTCACACCGGAGATACCGTCTTCTTTCCAAGATGGAGCTATATTTCGAGCTTCATAAGCAGCTGCTTCACGGACAGGTCAGGGCTGACCACCTTCAGTCCTTGTACGAGTCCTTCCGTCTGAATCAGGTCAATGAAGAAATGGATCTGAGATTCCACAAGAACTTTGATCCCAATGCTTCTTTTTTAACGGATGCGGTCATGAACGCTGATTTTTCGGATGAGGCCTACCTGTTTGAAATGGGGCAGCCGGTTACCGAAGCGGCTTTACATTTGAACAAGGCTTTGGTGGCTTTGGATCAGGCGCAATTAATGGAGGCGGCGGAAAAGATCAGCCTTCGGATGCTTTGCAACCAGCCCTCCAAAAGAAATCAGCAGGGCATCAAACGCAATCTGGTATCCTTATCCCTTCCTCTTGGCGCGGAGCGTTTTGCGAAAATGCTGATCCTGAGCCTGGAGAAGAACGGAGCCGAAGGCTTTATCAGTGAACTGGTTCCTTATGGCCTGCACCCTAAATTCCTGAAAGACCATCGGTATGATATTGTCCGCGGTCAGACGGATGAAACCTTCCAGGATGTGAAGGAATACGTGGAGCATATTACCAGAGACAATTCCCATCTGCTTTCCGGCGTGCTGGGACAGATTCAGGTTATATT
>JAGBND010000106.1 GCA_017634575.1 Bacillota bacterium | reverse complement strand
TGTATATTCTTGGCGATTTTTCTATCTCCAGAGGAAAAGCGGCAAATGAGGTCCTTGAGCAGCTGAACGGAAAGAAATATCTGATCGAAGGAAATCATGATAAGTTTCTGGACGACAAGGAATTTGACCGCTCTTTATTCAGGTGGATCCGTCCTTATGCAGAGATCAGGGACTGCAGACGTCAGGTTATCCTCTCCCACTATCCGGTGTTCTGCTATAAAGGACAGTACCACATGACACCTGAGGGAACTCCGCTGACATACATGCTTTATGGCCATGTTCATAATACGCATGATGAGAGGCTTGTCAACGAATTCATCCGGATCACCAGATCAACAATGGTGAAATCTGCGCGTCAGACAGAGGAACATCCGATACCCTGCAATATGATCAACTGCTTCTGCATGTTTTCGGATTATATTCCGCTGACACTGGATGATTGGATTCGGTTGGACAAAGGAAGGCGTGAAGAAGCAGATAATAAATCAGATGCATAGAATTTGAGTAAATATCCGCAAAAGTGATAAAAGTGCGGATACTATTTGAAATCAAATCTTGACTAGATTCCGCTTGCCTTGTATTATTTATATAAACATCCGCAAAACACAAAAAAATGCAGATGACAGTATAAATTCATGGAGGTAATACTGCATGCTGTCAAGAGAGCAATGTTTGAAAGAATATGGGTCGGATTATTATATTCAAAAAAAAGTTGAATCTGGAGAACTGTTTCGAATCGACAAAGGGATATATGCTTTGAAGAAGCATATCCCGGAGATTGCGATTGTATCTTTTAAGTATCCAAATGCCGTTGTAACAATGGGAAGTGCATTTTATCTATATGGCCTGACAGATGTTATACCGGATGTCATCGATCTGGCAACGCCCCGGGACGCAGCTAAAATCAAAGATAAACGTGTAAAACAGTTTTTTGTTTCTGAGGAGTTCTTTAAAGAAGGTATTGATCATATCGATTACGAAGGATATAGGATTTCTGTTTACAGTAAGGAGAGAATGCTCGTGGAACTATTAAGATATAAATCGAAACTCTCTTATGATTTCTATAAAGAGGTGGTTCTGAATTACAGAAAAATACTCCCGACTTTAAATATTCAGGAAGTACAGGATCTTGCGCTTGATGCTCCTAAAAGCGCAAAAGTATTAGATTTATTGCAATCGGAGGTGTTGTAATGGCTGATCTTGAATTATTGGCAGATGAATTCAGGAAAGAAGGGTACTCAGATCAGAATGCGGAAGCCCGTGTTTGTCAGGATATTGTCTTGAAAGCAATTGCAGAAAGCAACCTGAGCAGAAATGTGACAATAAAGGGTGGTGTGGTGATGAGAAGTATCACTGGAAATATACGTCGCGCCACACAGGATATGGATCTGGATTTTATCCGATATTCTCTTAATGAGGACGCTATCCGTCAGTTTATCGATAAGTTGAATTGTCTGGAAGGCATTTCCATAAAGATTACAGGAAAGATAGAGGAACTATCACAGCAGGAATACAGAGGCAAGCGGGTTTATGTCATTCTCGAAGACGACACAGGGCATTCATTCAAAAGCAAAATAGATCTGGGCGTGCATAAGAATATTCAGGTTGCCCAGGACGAATACTGCTTTGATGTTTGCTTAGATGATGAAGGTGCAAGTCTGTTGGTTAATTCGAAGGAGCAGATTTTTGCAGAAAAACTCAGATCACTTTTAAGATTTGGCCCTTTGTCAACACGATACAAGGATATATTTGATCTCTGCTATCTTACAGAGTATGTGGATCGCGAGAGACTCCAGAACTGTTTGAAGACATATATTCTGGATGATGAGAAGATGCGTGAAAATGATATGGATGCGATACGAAGACGAATTTCAAGAACCTTCGGCAACAGGACATATCGTTCAAATGTCGAAGGTTCAGAAAAGGCTAATTGGCTGCGAATTAAAACGGCTGTGGCTTTTGACAGGATTGAATCATTTCTTAAAACCTTATAGTTTGCCCAAATCAGATATCAGGCGCTTGCTTAAATGCAGGCGCTTTTCTTTTTGTCCGAATGCACATTTATGTGACGTTCCCCATCACATGAATGTGACGCATCCCTTCCTAAAAACAATTCCCTTTTTCTTCTAAACTTTTCAGTGTAACAACCACATGGGTTGTTACGACAAATGCACCATGACAACTGCATAGCATTCTTCAGACACGACCCTGTGACACGAAGTGGATGACACGCCGGTCCGGATCCCGAAAAAGAGTGAGATCCTGGCACTGGCCGAGAGCATGAACCATTCCGAAGGACAGGCCATCGGCACCGTTGAGAACATGATCTACGAGATGAACAGCGCGATGCAGGACATGATCTTCCGCTGGAACTTCTGTAAGGAAGCGGCCGCACTTCCCTTGAAAGCTGCTCCATTGCAAATCCATTGCGGCTGTCATATAATATCTGCTATAGGAGGCTATGAAGATGAATACACAGGTTTGGATGGGTATTTTGCTGCCTTTCCTTGGGACCAGCCTTGGCGCTGCTATGGTGTTTGTTCTGAAGGATAAGATATCCGCTTCTCTGCAGCGGGTGCTGACGGGCTTTGCTGCGGGCGTGATGGTTGCTGCTTCCTTCTGGAGTTTGCTCTCCCCTGCGCTGGAAAGTTCCGAAGGTCTGGGAAAACTTTCTTTTATACCTGCTGCGGTTGGATTTCTGATCGGCATCGGGTTTTTGCTGCTGCTGGATACAGTGACGCCGCATATGCATATGGATGAGCAGATGGAGGGCCCGAAAAGCAGCCTGAAGCGCACCACCAAGCTGATTCTGGCAGTCACGCTGCACAATATTCCGGAAGGTATGGCCGTAGGCGTGGTCTACGCCGGCTGGGTTGCCGGTGAAACAGGCGTCAGCCAGGCAGCTGCTCTGGCTCTTGCCCTGGGTATCGCCCTTCAGAATTTTCCTGAGGGCGCCATCGTGTCTATGCCGCTTCGGGCAGAAGGAATGCCGAAGGCAAAGACCTTCTGGTACGGCGTGCTCTCCGGTATCGTTGAGCCCATCGCTTCACTGATCACGATTGCTGCAGCCAGTGTTGTAACATCTATTCTGCCATATATGCTGGCTTTTGCCGCGGGTGCCATGTTCTATGTCGTAGTAGAGGAGCTCATTCCGGAAATGTCCGAGGGAAAACACTCTAATGCCGCTACCATTGCTTTTGCGCTGGGTTTTGTCCTGATGATGGTTTTGGATGTTGCCCTGGGGTGATAAAATTTATTGGTTTGATGTGCATCTGTCTGGCAGAACAGGGCATGACAGAAAAGAAACAGGCGACGGAGGTTTTCCTCTGCCGCCTGTTTTTGTCATGAATCCGGATATGAAGCAGCTTCATTGTTTCGCTGACAGCCATTCGAAGCTGTGGCCTCTTAAGCCGGGGAAATTCACTTGACTAACTTTTCCTGATTTCGAATTAAAAAGTCGATCCGGTCGACTCTGCGCTGGCATTCATGCATCTGATCCATCAGCATGCACCGCTGTTTTTTCATTTGGTGCAGCATTTCCGGATAGCTGCCCTTTTCATAAAGTTCTCCGATTGCCGCAGCTATCTCCGCGCCGCACCCGGCATCGGAAAGTCCTTGTATCAGTTTTTCCTTTTCTTTCATATCTGCCGGATCCTTTCTGATTTCTGTTTTTTTCGTTCCCTTATGCTCAATTCCGCCGGCTGTTTCGGTTTTTTCTGGTATGATTATCATACCCCCTTGCGGCATGCCTTACAAATGGTTATAATTTATTTCATGCTATTCGAAGCTGGAATATCGGTACGTTGGGGCCTACGTTGGGGACGGTTCTAAAAGTGTGCATCACATGATGCACACTTTTAGAACCGTCCCCAACGGGGGAGTCCCCAACGTAGGGAATTCCCGAAAGGAGGAATTGAGTGGAGATTCGTACATTGCGCTATTTTCTGGCTGTTGCCAGGGAAGAAAATATGACCAGAGCGGCAGAAAGGCTGCACGTTACCCAGCCTACCTTGTCCAAGGCGCTGAAGTCTTTGGAAGAAGAGCTTGGTAAAAAGCTTTTCATCCGACGCAGCTTCAGCATTCGCCTGACGGATGAAGGCGCGCTGCTTCGAAACCGGGCGGAGGACCTTGTCCAAATGGCCGATAAAATCGAACAGGAATTCATTTCTCTTGATGATATCAGCGGCGGTGAGCTGTTTCTTGGTCTCGCGGAGTCTTATCAGATCCGATATCTTGCCAGGATAATCAAAGACTTTAAGATCAGCTATCCAAATCTGCACTATCATATTACCAGCGGTGATACGGAACAGATTGCGGACAAGCTTGATAAAGGTCTGCTTGATTTTCTGGTGCTTGCGGAACGGCCGGACAGCAGGAAATATGAGTATCTGGCCTTCCCCGAGAAGGATATCTGGGGCCTTGTCATCCCAAAATCAGATCCCCTCGCAAAAGCAGACGCAATCCGTGCGCAGGATCTGGCAGGTATTCCGCTGTTCTGTTCAGAACAGGGCTGGAATGGGGATATCCGAAGCTGGGCCGGAAATGCATTTCCTCTTATGAAGATGGAGGGCTCTTTCCGTCTTTCTTACAATGGGTCTGTTTTTACCCGTGAGGGTCTTGGCTATCTGCTGACCTTCCAGCATCTGATCGACACTTCCGAAGAGAGCGGCCTGGTATTTCGTCCCCTTGATCCGCCGCTGGAAGTTACGCTTTATATCGCCTGGAACCGGTATCAGACCTTTACGCCCATTGCAGAACGCTTTCTTCAGAAACTAAGGGATTCGTTCGCTTCGGAATAACGATTTGGGCCTTCCTTGTGGGTTAATGATTTGCGTCTCCCGCACGGGTTAAAGATTTGTGCCTTCTGCGCAGATTAATGAACAACATTCCAAACAGGAATATCATGTCATGAATGATAACCATTAGTGTTATGGCTCACATAAGCGTACAATAGTTTTCAGGTGATGAGCACGATCAGCATGATGATCATGATGATCATAATGTACATGGTGAGCGTATATCACTGGATGGGAGAATCATTCTATGAATGGCAAAAGGATCACGTTTCTTGTTCTGATTTGTGCGCTGCTTCTAATTTGTATGGCAGGCTGTCAGGCCAATCCGTCTTCAGAAGAGCAGAATGCAGCAGCAGAACAAGATGCTCTTAATAGTTCAAGTGAGGCAGCCGGGCGATCCTCAGCGGATGTTAGTCAGACAGGTGCCGATACTTCTTCCTCGCAGGCGGAGAATGCTTCTCAGGAGACGGCTGTCGCTCAGGGAGATGCCGCTGCTCAGGAGGATCCTGCTGCTCAGGCGGATCCTTCGTCCATGGAATCCTCCGACCAGGCATTGCCATCAGAGACCACCGCAAAAGGAGAACTTATGATCTACGCGCATTTGGGAGAAAAAACCCTTACTATCAAGCCTGAAAACAACTCCTCCGCACAAGCTTTTATAGAGCTACTTCGGAGCCAGGACATTACGGTTGACATGCATGAATACGGCGGCTTCGAAGTCGTCGGGCCGTTAGGAACCTCATTACCGACAAACAATGAAACCATTACAACCGAGCCTGGAGATGTGATCCTTTATCAGGGAAACCAGATCACGATCTACTACGATACAAATACCTGGAGTTTTACCAGACTTGGAAAAGTGCAGGGTTTGTCAGCCGATCAGCTCCGGGAAGTGCTTGGTGCTTCGCACGGTACCTCATCGGGCGATGGAACTTTAACCGTTGTCTTTTCTCTAAAGGACAGCCTGAAGTCCTCGGCTGCTGTGGGAGAATTCGACTTTGAAAACCATACGGTCCTTCTGAATAGTGGGTACACCATGCCCATCATGGGCCTCGGCACCTACGCGCTGGATTATGATACCTGTGTGAATTCTGTGAAGGAACTCCTTAAAAACGGGGGCAGACTCATCGACACCGCCCATATGTATCACAACGAGGAAGCCGTTGGTGAGGGCGTGCGCCAGGCCATGGAAGAATATGGTATTCCCCGGGAGGATATTTTTGTGATTACAAAAATATATCCGGATCAGTTCGACGACCCGGTTGCCGCCATCGAGATGGCCCTGGAAAAACTGGATATCGGCTACGTCGATATGATGCTTCTCCACCATCCGGGAACAAATGATGTTAGTGCCTACAAGGCAATGGAGACTTACGTGGCGCAGGGAAAGATTCACTCCCTTGGGCTCTCCAACTGGTACATAGAAGAGCTGACCGATTTTCTGCCCCAGGTTACCATCAAGCCGGCTCTTGTGCAAAACGAAATTCACCCCTACTACCAGGAGCAGGATGTTGTCCCCTTTATTCAGGATCAAGGCATTGTGGTCCAATGCTGGTATCCTTTGGGCGGCCGGGGATATACGGGAGCGCTGCTGGGAGACGAGACGATCACCTCTATTGCTAAAGCACATGGCGTCTCCTCTGCCCAGGTAATCCTGCGTTGGGATCTGCAAAGGGGCATTGTAGTAATACCCGGCTCTTCAAATCCGGAGCATATCGAAGAAAACCTGGATCTGTTCAGCTTCGAACTGACAGAGGAAGAAATGGCCGCGATCGCTGCGCTGGACCGCAATGAAAAACACGACTGGTACTAAGAAAAAGACCCCTTCGGAAGATCAATTTTCAAAAATGCCCTTGTCAAATATCCGGCAAAACGATATAATAAATCTATCCCTTCATAGATATGCGTTTTTGAATTCAGAAGGATGCGAAGGTACCGTTCGGCTCGGTAGCGAAGCTGGTTATCGCGTCGGCCTGTCACGCCGAAGATCGTGGGTTCGAGCCCCATCCGAGTCGCAAAAAAAGTGCTTAAGTGAAAACTTAGGCACTTTTTTTCTGGATGCGTCGCTGTTCTGGAAAAAGAGGATCATATTTCACATTTTTCACAATGATGATCCACATGACTGACCTGAGAAAAGCGCAAAGGGATCTATTTCTTTATATTTATAAGAGAGATCCCCTGAAGGAAAATAGCATGTTACCAAGGAGAATAAATCAGCTCATAACCCATAAATCAGCACAATCGCTCCCCACGCGATAGCTACACCAATCGCGCCAACGATGCCACCCACCCGCATATAGTCTTTAAAGCGGTAGCCAGCGACCTGAACCATGGTGATTGTGGTGGTCGCCACAGGGGTTGCAAAAGCAAGGGAGGCACCGATACAACAAGCAATCGCCATGGGAACCGGGTTTGATCCATATTGGATTGCCATGGGTACTGCCACTGAAGCCAGCATGGATACCAAAGAGCCGTTGCTCATGAAATTGGAAATCACCCATCCGGCAATCAGGAAGACCGCCACCATGACTTTGGGATTTGTCATCGCCGGTCCAAAGGTACTGACCAGAAAATCAATCACAACCCCGCCTGCCCCGGATTTTACAAATCCCGTTGCAATTCCAAGAGCGGCAGCGAGCGTAATCAAAGCCGGCCACATCATATTGCGCAGTTCCTTTTTTCCATCGACACAACCGGTCAAAACCACAATAACAGCACCGGAGATGGCAATCAGTCCCAGATCCCAGCCAAAAGGCTGAATAATAAACAGGACAACAACCGCCACAAATACACCCAGTGCGATAAAGCCATGCTTTTTATCAATCGGGACTTCACTCTCCCCGTGCAGGACGGCCTTCACGGCGATATCCTCGTCCAGATCCAGCATCTCCTCCCGTTTCTCAATGGCTTTGTCTAAATGAGCCTCACCCCCCTGCTCAGGAAAATCAAACCATTTCACCTGCAGATCATAGAGAAACAGCCAATAGCAAATCGCAATTCCGAACAAAATAGCTAAAGCAATCGGAGCCGTTGTAAAGAAGGAGAAAGGATCATGCCCCACCGTCTCCAGAACATTAGATGCCAGCAGCGGAGCCGTAGAACCTGCCAGTGAACCGGTGCCTCCAATGAGTCCTCCGATGGCAAGCGGCATATACAAATGCTTTTTCTGAATTTGGCCGCGGGATGCCGCTGCAATCGAGGCAATAAAAGGCATAAACATTGCTACAAGTGCGGTATTGTTGGAAAACATGGATATCAGACCGGCGGAAATAAAAAACGATACACAAAATAGCTTTTCCCCGTGCCTGGTCATCCGCTTCAACACATGCTCAAACTCGGTGATCACCCCGCTGTCGATAATCGCATTGATTATAATGACCATGCCAAAGGTTAAGGTAACCGGTGTTGATCCAAAACAGGAAAACGCATCGGAATAGGAGAGGCTTCCCGCAAAAACCATGGCTAAAAGTCCCAGAACTGTCACCAGAGCTACCGGCAGCTTCTCGATCACATATAAAACACACGTCAGTGCTACAATTATTAAAGTAAGATACGCTGTATTCAATATAAAAACCTCCCTCAATCAAGTATTTTCATCGATTTCCACCTAAGAAAATCGCCCGACACCAGCTGATAGGTGACGCCGCGGTATTCACCGTGAATGCTGTCGTAAAAGCGGGACTGACCATGGCAATGGGCATAAATGACCTTACAAGCGCCGTACTCCTCTGCCATATCCGTAAAAACACTTCGTTCCTGCAAAATATTGGTGGGTGGATAGTGTAAAAACATCACAAATTTCTGAAAGCCTGCCGCTCTGGCCGCTTCAAAGGAAGTACGCAGCCGGACGGCTTCCCTCTCCACCAGCTTTTTCGCATGTGCCTCTGCTTCCTCGTCCCATCCGATAATCCTGCGGCGCCCGTCCAGATAAAATGGCCCTTCAAAGGTATAGCCTTTTGTCCCCACCAGCGCGAAGTCCTGATAGACATTAAAATTGTCCTGCAGAAAAAAGAGCTCCGGCGAAAAACGTGTATTTAGTTCTGCCGTTTTTTTCGCATCCCAGAACATATCGTGATTGCCCCTGGTTAAAATCTTTTTGCCCGGCAGCGCGCGGATATATGCAAAATCCGGTTCACACTGGGAAAGATTTTTCCCCCAGCTGTGATCGCCAACAAGGACCAGGGTATCCTCGTTCGTTATCATCTTGAGGCAGTTTTTCCGAAGCTTTTCTTCGTGCTTCTTCCAGATTGGATCGTGAAGCTGGGACGGCGCTTTCAGAACGGACCCATAATGGAGATGCAAATCGCCGATGGCATATAAACTCATAACCTCAATACCCTTTTTAGATAGCAAATTACTAGCGGTTCCCTCCCCCTATCGGTGAGAATTCCTGCTGCGCTTGATGGAACATATCTGTATTCTATCATTCTATCGAATGAAAAAGCCCTTTGCAAGGGAAAAAATAGCGCCTGGAGAGCAAGATTCAAAAATACCTCTGGACAGAGAAGAAGTTTTATCTTACAATAGACCACAGCCAATTCATTTAGTAATTTAACAAATTTGCGGCAAAAACCTCTTCCTTCACAGGCAGAGGAAATATATCACATAGGAGACAAACATGACGAATAAAGAACTGGTTCTACAATTTTATGATCAGGTATTCAACAAATGGGATCTTTCCTGCGTTCCTCAGTTCATGCGCGAAGACTATATCCAGCACAGTCCGGAGGTTGAAGAAGGCCGGGAAGGCTTTTTAAAATTCATGAAGGGTTTTCTTCAGGCAAAGCCGCATGCAGATATCATTCAGATCCTGGAAGACGGCGATCTGGTATGCGTCTTCTTCCGCTGTCTTTTTGGTGGTGAAAAGGTGGTTAAAGTCTTTGACCTGTACCGCCTGGAAGATGGAAAACTGGCCGAGCACTGGGATTGCATGATGGATACAACCGGCATTCCTGTGCACAATCAGCATGGCCATTTTTAACAGCCCCTGCTGTTCAGCCCTTTACAATTTTGTACTTGACAGATTATTCTCCTCAGGCTATAATAGATAAGCTGTTAAGGGCAATCGGAATGTGGCTCAGTTTGGTAGAGCGCTGCGTTCGGGACGCAGAGGCCGCAGGTTCAAATCCTGTCATTCCGACTATGGGACCGGACTGCTTGGTTGCAGTCCGGTTTTTCTTTTTCAGCAACACCGTCTCCAGACAGCACATGAACTTCAGACAGTACAAGAAATCCCGGCAGCACATTCACCTTTCCGGGTCCAACACACACTCTCTCAACCACTCACTGTTTCTCAGTAATATACACAAAATATAAAATGGAGGAAAAAGATTCTATGAAATTTAAAGAAATGCCTTACGAAAGGCCCGATCTGGAACAGCTCAAAAAGGAATGCATAAGCTTGACCGAGCAGCTGAAAAACGCAAAGAGCTTCGAAGAAGCCCATCAGGTTTTTCTGGCCAAGGACAAGTTCTCCCGCCATATCAGCACCCTCTCCAATCTGGCCGAGATTCGTCACAGCATCGACACCCGTGATGCCTTCTACGACGAAGAAGCCAAGTTCTGGGCAAATGCATCGCCGGAGCTTGCCGAGTATTCCCAGGCATTCACAGTGGCGCTGCTGGAATCTCCCTTCAAGGCCGACTTTGAAAAAGAGTACGGTGATCTATTTTTCAAAAATGCCGAAATTGAATTAAAGTCCTTCTCCCCGGAAATTATCCCCGAAATGCAGCAGGAGAACGACCTGACCATGGCTTATGACAAGCTGATTGCCAGCGCCCAGATTCCCTTCCAGGGCGGCACCTATACCCTGTCCCAGCTTGGCCCCTTCAAAACAAATCCGGATGATCAGATCCGTCTGGCCGCATGGAAAGCCGATGGTGGCTGGTACAAGGAACACCAGGCCGAGCTGGACCGCATCTATGACGAGCTGGTAAAGCTTCGGGATCAGATGGGCAAAAAGCTTGGTTACGAAAACTATCTGCCCCTGGGCTACTACCGTATGTCCCGCAACTGCTACACCAAAGAAGATGTGGCTAAGTTCAGAGAAGCGGTTGTCAAATACATCGTGCCTATCGCAGATTCCATCTACCGGCGTCAGGCTGAGCAGCTTGGCAAGGAATATCCCATGAGCTTTGCCGACAACGCGCTGGAATTCCGTTCCGGCAACCCCCGTCCCTGCGGAACTGCCGACGATATTTTGCAGCATGGCCTGAAATTCTACACCGAACTCAGCCCCGAAACCGCCGTGTTCTTCCAGACCATGATGGATCAGGAGCTGCTGGACGTGCTCTCTACCGAAGGCAAACAGGGCGGCGGCTACTGCACCTCGCTGGCTGACTATGCTGTTCCCTTCATCTTCGCGAACTTTAACGGCACCCAGGGCGATGTTTCCGTTGTAACCCATGAAGCCGGCCACGCATTCGCCGCCTGGACCAACCGCGACCGCATTCCCATGGAATACGTCTGGCCCAGCATGGAAGCCTGCGAAGTCCACTCCATGAGCATGGAATTCTTCGCATGGCCCTGGGCGGAAGGCTTCTTCGGACCCGATACCCGCAAATTCTATTACAGCCATCTGGCCGAAGCGCTGACCTTCATTCCCTATGGCACCATGGTTGACCACTTCCAGCACATCGTCTATGAGCATCCGGAATATACCCCAGCCCAGCGCCACGCAGCCTGGAAAGAACTGCTTGCCATCTACATGCCCTGGCAGAAGCTGGACGGCGACATTCCTTTCTACTCCGAGGGTGAAGGCTGGCAGCGGCAGCTTCACATTTACACCTCTCCCCTCTACTACATCGACTACTGCCTGGCGCAGACCGTGTCCCTGGAGTACTGGGCCATGATGCAGGAAGACTATAAAAATGCCTGGTCCCACTACATGGCATATACCAAGCAGGGCGGAACCAGGACATTCACAGATCTTTTGAAAAATGCGGGCATGGACAGCCCCTTTGAAGGCGACACCTTAAAGAACGTAGCCGAAGCCGCTAAGAAATGGCTTGACGCCTACGATCTTTCAGGCATCGAATAACAATTATACCGACGATCAAAAGCGATATCCACTGGGAGGTGGAGAATGGCCCCAGATGGCCTCGGATCGCATCCCCCCGAAGGAATTCATCCAAAAACCGAAGAACTGCATAAAGGCCAAGATAGACCATCAGCAGTTTTCCTCTCAAGAGCTCACACCGGCGAAGCTGGGCTTGTGAGCTCTTTTCTGTTGTCCGATAGCAGAAAAAATAAAGACCGAAAAACAACAAAAACAAGAGGGCGGATTCCAAAAGCTGCACCGGGAACCGGTTGACGGTTTCCGCCGCGGAAAGGTTGGGACTATGATAGAGAATGCCATGCTCCCAGGGCACGCCATAGCAGCAGCCGGCAAAGAAGCACCCGATCCGGCCGAATCCATGAAACAGCGGAAGGGTCATGGCCGCAATATCCGTATAAAGCACCATGCGGTATTTTTTTCTTTTCACCCACCAATAACCGGTGATCAGACCCGTGATCAGTCCTCCATAAAAAACAGAACCGCCAAGCACATCCCAAATGGACCAGATGCCTATCTTATCCAGATTGGTGATGGCATAAAGCAAATGGGAGCCTATCAAAGATCCAAGCGCGCCGATGCACAAGGCTTCGATCATATTGTAGGGGTGTTCTCCGTTTTTCACTGCCTGATGCTCGGCAAAAGTTCCGGAGAGCAGAATCCCCACCAGGCTGATGAGGCCATAGGTGGGGAGATCTTTTCCAAAAACAGAGATATATGGGTACATGATCGGTTCCTAAAAGAGATCCTCCATCATGGCCCCGCCAATGGAGCAGGCGCAGGCCCAGCAGGCAACGGAAATAATACTCAGGGAAACACCGATAATACCGCAAACCAGACCGGCTGTCGCCATGCCGCTCCGCTTGACCAGTGCTTTTTTACCGGAAACAATGCCCAGCACAATCGCTGCAATACCGCATCCCAGCGCAATAATGCCCGTAATATGGCTCCAGAAAAGCACACAGCTGGCGATGCCTAAGATCATGGACCAAAGACCGGTGGTATAACCGGGATCCGACTTCGGATCAACCGGCTGATAGGGTTGCTGGTAGCCGGCCGGCGTTCCGTAGGGATTTGGATTGTAGCTGTATCCTCCCTGTCCGGCATTTCCCGCTGCTCTCGTTCCTGCGGAATTCTGGTATCCGCCTGCAGCTCCGCTCTGCTGCGGGTTCTGATTTTTCCAGGCCGTATCGGCACCGCCGCCATAGCCGGTTGAAAAACCGCCATCAAAGGGGGCGCTGCGCATTCCCTGCTCAGGCGTGCGATAGGTGGGCGTTCCGCCGTAAGAACCCTGAGCGTTTTGATAAGAGCCCTGGCCATAGCCATTGTTTTGCGCATAGTTCCCGCCTTGGCCATAACCATAATTCTGGTTATAACCCTGATAAGGGGGATTCTGCTGATATTGCTGGAACTGGGAATTAATCTGCTGGGACCGCTGGTTTTGCGCCTGCTGATACTGCTGGAACTGATCGTTAATATTGGAAGCAGGCTGCTGATAAGGCTCAGGAGCCGGCTGATTGTAAGACGGCTGGTATGCCTCGGGGGCCGGCTGATTGTAAGACGGCTGGTATGCCTCGGGGGCCGGCTGCTCGTAAGATGGCTGATAAGCCTCCGGCGCGGGCTGCTCATAGGCCTGTCCCATATCGGCAACAGGCGGTTTCATATCAGAAAGAAGGACCGTATCGGCATCCTCGACGATCCCGGGAGCCGCGGGCTGCGCCTGGGATAACAAGACAGTCTCTGCCTCATCGATCACGCCGGGCATGGTCTGCTGTATATAAGAAGAAGCAAAACCGTCGGACTGATTCACAAAAACCGTGGCTTCGTCGGCAGCATTATCAAATTGATCCGGGGTTGGTGCCTGATATGGATCATACAGTGTCTGATCCTGGTCTGGGGTATTGGGATTGTAGTTATTATATTCAGACATCTTCAAATCTCCTTTGCTTGTGCTTCGAAGGATAAAAGTCCAGGGACACCTTCACAAAGAGTCCTAAACAAAAACCTTTGAAAAAAGAATATCACAAATTTGCCCCGTGTCAATCTTTTTGGGAAAAAAACATAGGTTCAGGCCTCTTTGATTGTAAACTATTCAAAAAGAATAGTTGACATTTGCCGGTTTTTCTGCTACGCTGTCTTTTGCTAATCAAAAATAGTTCTTATACAAGTGAAAGCTGTATAAGGATGCTCCAAAGAAAGAAGGTTTTTCTATGTCCCATTCTAAAGATGCCGTAACGGCAAACCAGACAACCCCATCCACTCACACTGTAACGAAATCGGCCGGAAGCACCCGGACTATTGTTTATGCCGCTGCCTCCATCGCCTTAATTACCGTTTGTTCCTGGATTGCGGTTCCAACGGCCATTCCTTTTACCCTGCAGACCTTTGCCGTTTGTCTGGTCAGCGCGCTGATGGGATGGAAGATCGGTCTTTTTTCCTTGCTGGGATATATCCTGCTGGGAGCAATCGGTGTTCCCGTCTTTTCAAATTTCAGCGGCGGCTTTGCTGCGCTGATCGGACCAACCGGCGGTTATATCATCGGATTTCTGGCGACTGCCTTCATCGTGGGATTTGCCGCCGAGCGTTTCGGAAGGAAATGGCTTCCCCTGCTGATCGCAATGGTTCTTGGCATTCTTGTCTGCTATGCCTTCGGCACGGCCTGGTTCATGGTAGTTTACACAAGAAACACCGGTGACATTGGTCTGATGACCGCCCTTGGCTGGTGCGTTTTCCCCTATATTCCTGCCGATGCGCTCAAAGCTGTCCTGGCTATGCTCTTGACCGTCCGGATTTATCCGGTTCTGGCCAAACATATGTAATCGCCTTGATTTAAGCTGGCTCTAACCGCCTCAAAAAGTAACAGTTAATCCCTTCGTTTCATCCAAACCGCTGCACCATCTATACCGCTGATAAAATGGAGTTGCCAAAATGAGAACCTCTGACACCCGATACCAAATTCTTGAAATACTGCGACAAAACAGCAGCTGCTTTGTTTCCGGCCAGGAACTGGCGGATTCATTAAAAATCAGCCGTGCGGCTGTCTGGAAAGCCGTGCAGCAGCTGAAAAATGAGGGCTTTGAAATCCTTTCTACGCAAAACCGGGGCTACCAGCTGCAGTCTGCAGAGGATGTTCTCTCTTCAGGCAGCATCTCCTCTTATCTGAAGCATAAGAATCTTCAGGTTAAGGTTTTTAAACAAATCGATTCGACCAATACAGCTTTAAAACAGCTGGCAGAACAGGGCGCGCCGGAAGGAACGATTCTGGTAGCCGAAGAACAGACCGCCGGCCGGGGGCGCATGGGAAGAAGCTTCTACTCCCCTTCAGGCAGCGGCATATATCTCAGTCTGCTGGTGCGGCCAAAAATGAGCGCCGCCTCTTCCACCTCACTCACCGCAGCCGCAGCTGTCGCTGTTTGCGAGGCCATCGAGGCGATCACAAAAAAGAAGACCCAAATCAAGTGGGTCAATGATGTCTACGTCGATCAGAAAAAAGTTTGCGGTATCCTTACGGAAGGCGCCATGGACTTCGAATCCGGATCCCTGCAGTATGCCATCGTTGGCATAGGAATTAACCTGCGGGATCCGGATGGCGGCTTCCCGGTGGATATCAAAGCGGTTGCCGGAAGTCTTGGCGAAACGAACAGCGACATCCGATCCCGTCTATGCGCAGAAGTAATCGACCGGTTAATGGATTTTTATGAACATCTGGAAGAAAAAAGCTTCTATGAAGGCTATAAAAAGCGCTCTTTCCTGTTGGGACAGAAGGTAAATATCATTTCCGGAGGAAATTATACAGACGCTTCCCCAAACAGTGCGCCTGGGAAAGAACCGGTTTCTGCCCTGGTGCTGGATGTCGAACCGGATTTTTCTCTCAAGGTCTCCCTGCCGGACGGAAGCATTCGTCTTCTGAATTCAGGTGAGGTAAGCGTCCGGCCGGACACAGCATGCTGAGCTCCTATCTCTGCCTTCCTTTTCTTATATGAATAATGATCTTTATATGATTGAGGCTGCCTCTTATGTTGAGACAGCCTCTTCCTGTTATTAGCTTCTTACCTTTAACGTACTTCCACGCAAACCCGATCCAGATTCTTGCACTGGGTGAAAATGTCGCTAAGATCACCATGACGCTGGCTCTGTACCTTGATGCAGGGATAATACAAGCCGGGCTTATCGAAAATGTGAGAGGTCTCCACCTTCACGCTTCCATCCTGGCAGCGGATCAGCTCTTCAGCGCCGGACCAATCGTTGGTTTTTTCGTAGTCCCAGCAGGCTTTCGTCACAGATCCGGCGTTCTCAGGCATTTCGATCACCGCGTGGAAGGAAACCTTTTCTCCGGCCTTTACCGTCACCTTTTTGCCGGCACTTTGTCCTTCAGCTGAGACACAGGCTTTGACCACCGGTTGCATGCCGCCCCGCTCTTTGGCGTTTTCGGGAAGTCGGATCTGGCCATCCTCTAAAGTATATTTCATGGTGGGCAGAGGCTCTATGCCCTTCTCCGCCCAGGCCGCAACATCCATCAGCGCCTGATGCAGGGTGCCCACATAGTCCACCTGATGCTGAGGATCATCCAGATGGCCTGCCCGGTCGTCGTGGATGGAGTTGTCGTGGTAGTAGAGACGGAAATTCTCGGATTTTCCATGTCTGGCCACTGCCTGGCGGTACCAGTCGCCATGCCAGGGACAGGCGCTCTCATCCAGCATGGAGCAAAGGCCGATCACTTTGCCGTGAATATTTCCGTCGATCAGCGTACCCGCGCCGCTGACGGCGATGAATTTGGCAATCAGCATGGGGAGCTGGGCCGGAATGGGATTGCCTTCCGCATCACGGAACTGATCGTAGACATGATAGGAGGCATCGGGAATCTGATGACGGTGGAAGAACTGCATAGCGATGGCATCGGAGTTGTCTACCATGACCTGGTCTCCGGGCTTCAGATCCTTAAAGGGATTGGTGTTGCCGGCGCCCTTGTTCTCGGGATGCAGGGTCAGCAGCTTTCCGTCAATTTCAGAAATATTGATTTCAGTGCCTTTGCAGGCTCCGGACAGCACCCTGAAGCGGCAGTGGAACTGGAAGGTTCCTTCGGGCAGAGCCTCTGCAAGCCTGATCCTGGGAAGCGCTTCGCCGCCCAGCATGGTGTTGACCCAGCTGTTGTCTACACTGGAAAACGCCTCATCGGAGATTTCCAGTTTCTTCTCGTAAATCACTTCCTCCACCGTGGTGACAAACTGCATCCGGTCGCGGACGGCATCGGAGGTGGGATCGGCGCCTTCATAGCCCTCCTTTTCCCAGAAATCCTTGAAATAGGTGGGAAACATGGCATATACGGTGGGCACCAGCACCATCAGGGCGCCGTCTCCCATGAAGGGATGGCAGAACCAGGCCTTCTCGGGGAAGCCCATGGTAGTAGCTTCCTTGAGGGCCGCCTTCTGCATATCATCCAGACCTTCATAGATATTGCCGGATCCGCCGGGCTCCATGGCTGCCACTACCTTCTTCATGCCTTCCTCTCCCAGCAGCCGGACGGCGTGCATGCGGGAAGCAAAAACATTGGGAGCAGCCATAGGATTGGCCATGACATAGGGAACCGCTCCATCCCAGATGCCTTCGGTGGCTTCCATGGCGCCCATGGTCTTAAAGGAACCGCCGCTGCCGCCGAAAATATATCCATAGGGGCGCTCGTCTGTTTGATAAAGCTCTTTCGCGATCCTGCGGCTGAACTCGGCGGATGCGGAGCTGGCCTTGTAGAGGCGGGAAGGATCATGGCCGATGACAAAGCCACCCTGGTTGGAAACCACAAAGTAAGCGCCGTGGGTCAGGCAGAAGGAAATCCGATCGTCCTCGCCGGTGAGGTGGTCGGACTCGTGCTCATCCTCGGGAGCCGGGGAAACATACTGGAAGAAGCGGCCCTCGTAGGCCTGTTTCTCGGGATAGTAGAAGCAGAAGCGGACCTCGTTTGCGCCGTCAATCTCGGTGCCCTTGAAACCGCCGTGCACATAGTAGTGAGGAACAGGGGTCTGCCGATGCTCTTTGACATCGATATAAGGCTGGCTGAAATATTCGTCGTTGGCGGGATTATATAAGGTTTCCATCTTACTGATCCTCCATTTTTTCTTCGGTGACAGCTTCCTTCTGCTCCTTTTTGGCGCGATTCGCGGCATTGACGCGGCGGACCTCCGGCATCAGCTTATCCAGCTTGTACAGATGGAAGGCCAGGTAGACCAGAGCATACAGCGCAGCAGGAATCAGAGAGTAAAGCATGCGAACCATGTTCAGCGCTCCGGCGGTCTGAACAGCTGCTGTTCCATCGTAACCGGCAACGCCCAGCAGGATGCCCAGCAGACCTGCGCCGAGACCGGCGCCCAGCTTGGTAGCAAAACCGTTAATGGCGCTCAGTGAGCCTTCCAGACGGTACAGGCCTTTGTACTCGTTGTAATCGGCGCAATCGATGATCATCAGACCGCTCAGCATGGAGATGGGCATGCTGCCGGCGCCGAACATAACCGCAGCCACAGCCAACAGCGCAAAATTGGAGCCAGCGAAGAAGTTAAGCACATAGCCGCCGATCATAACGATCAGGCCGATGCGGATAATCTTGACAACGGTGGTCTTTTTCAGGAACTGAGGCATGATAGCCATCAGAGGAATTGCGATGATCTGTACTGCGGACAGGGCGCCCATGAGACCCACGTTGCCGACGATGTCGGTGAAGTAGTAGACATTCACGCCCATGTTGGTGACCAGATTCATGATCAGCGTCGCCAGTGCGATAATATAAATGTAAGGATTGTTTTTCAGAACCAGGAAGACATCCTTCATGGAAAGCTTTTCACCGGCCTTGGCGTCCACATTGTTGGTTTCCTTAACAAAGATGAAGCGCAGCAGGCCGATGACGGTCATGGGCACGGCAAAGATGGCAATCAGGGTGATCCAGCCGCCCTGGGAGGTAGCAAACTTGCCCATCAGGATAGGGAAGATGATGTTAAAGATTACAACCACCACCATGGGGATAATGCCGCCGTAAGTGGACAGGGAAACGTAATGCTTGGGATCGGAGAAGGAACGAACCATGTAAACCGTCTGGTTGGCGTTCAGGAAGGTCATGAATACGGAGTTGGCAAAGGCGTACATGCAGAAAATCCAGACGCATTTGAGGGTGGTGGTCCAGCTGGCGGGGCAGAGGAACAGGGCCAGGGTAGCGATCCACAGGCCGATGACGCAGAGCTCGTAGGGACGGCCGCGGCCAATCTTCGTGTTGGTCTTGTCAACGATAAAGCCGGCAAAAATGTCGGTCACGCCATCCAGAAACTTGCTGGCCAGCATCAGAGAACCGACGGTAAGGGCCGGAATGCCAAGGGTATTGGTGCAGAAGATGGTTAAATATCCCATTACCATCAGAGCCACGCCGGTCGAGCCTCCGCGAAGAGACCAGGCTAAGAGCTTCCCAAATCCCAGTTCACTTTTTTTCTTTGGCTATGTCACAACAAACAGTTGATAAATAGCCATTTTTATAGGGGAGTATCAGAACTCCCCTACAAACTGTTATTTGCAGTTATCTATACTCATTTGGAATTTCGATATGAAGT